>CAZZZJ010000082.1:5805-10107 GCA_964658355.1 Beijerinckiaceae bacterium | reverse complement strand
AGCGGGATGCCGAGCTTCTCGTAGGTCTTCAGGATCTCGGGGTCGATCTCGTCGAGCGACATCGCAGCCGGACGCTTGGGCGCGGCGTAATAGTAGATGTTGTCGTAATCGACCTTGTCGTAGGCGACGCGGGCCCAATCAGGCTCCTTCATGGTCTGCCAGCGCTGGTAGGCGTCGAGGCGCCACGCGAGCATCCACTCGGGCTCGTTCTTCTTGGCCGAGATGAAGCGCACCACGTCCTCGGAGATGCCCTTCTCGGACTTCTCCATCTCGATGGTGGTCTCGAAGCCGTACTTGTACTGGTCGAGGTCGATCGAGCGGACCCGATCGATGGTTTCCTGCACGGCAGGCATCAGCGTCTCCTAAGCGTCGCCGGTTTCAAGGACCGGGGGCTTCCAGGTGAGATGGCGTCGGAGCGGCTCTCAGGCCGCCAGTCCACGCCGCTTATATAGGGTCTCGACGACCCGTTCGAAGGCACCGAGGAAGCGCACGGTGTCGCCCTCCCCCGTATTCCAGCCGAGGCTGACGCGGAGCGCCCCCGCGGCGAGCGCAGGGCTGACGCCCATCGCGGCCAACACCGGCGAGCGTGCGACCTTGCCCGACGAGCAGGCCGAGCCCGATGACACCGCAACGCCCGCGAGATCGAAGGCGATCAGCGCGGTCGGCGCGTCGAGGCCGGGGACCGCGAAGCACAGGGTGTTCGGCAACCGGTCGGCCGCATGGCCGAACACCGTCGCGTCGGGCGCACGGGCGAGCACCCCATCCTGAAGGACATCGCGCAGGGCCGCGAGACGCCGCGATTCCGCGTCGAGGCCGAGGCGGGCGATCTCCGCCGCCTCGCCCATCCCGATGATGCCGGGAAGGTTCTCCGTGCCGCAGCGCAGACGGCCCTCCTGGCCACCGCCGCGGACGAAGGCCGCGTCGAGGCCGACATCGCCGCGCAAAACCAGGGCGCCGACGCCCTTCGGCGCCGAGAACTTGTGCCCGGAGAGTGTCAGCGCATCGAGCCCGAGCGCGGAAAAGTCGAGGGGGATCTTGCCCACCGCCTGCACCGCATCGCTGTGCACGAGGGCGCGGCCATGGCGCTTCGCCAGGGCAACCACGGCCTCGATCGGCTGCACCACCCCGGTCTCGTTGTTGGCCGCATGGACCGAGATGAGGACGGCCTCGTCCCGAAGGCTGTCGAGGCGCGTCGCCAAGGCGTCGAGGTCGATCAGCCCCGAAGCCAGAACCGGAAGCACCGCGACCGCTTCCATCGGGAACCGGTGGCCGGCGGTGACGCAGGGGTGCTCGGTGGCGCCGACCAGCAGGCGCGTCGGCGCCGGGCATCCCCGACGGCGGAGCGCGCCCGACAGCACGGCGTTGGCCGCCTCCGTACCGCCGCTGGTGAAGGTCACCTGCGACGCGGCCGCTCCGACGAGCCGGGCGAGCTTGTCGCGCGCATCCTCCAACGCCGCTCTCGCCGCCCGTCCCTCGGCGTGGACGGAAGACGGGTTCCCCGGAAGCCCCAGAGCCCGCGCGACCGCGAGCGACACCTCCGGACGAGCCGGCGAGGTGGCGTTGTGGTCGAGATAGGCGCGGTCCGCTGTCATCCGGTCTCCGACTGGCGAAAGATGCGACATTTCCTTGCTTTGGCACCGGGTCGGCGTGCTAAGCCGCGCCCTCGACACGGTTTCGAACCGCCGCATGGCGATCCCGGCCGGTCGAGATGAACCCATCGCCGCGTTGTTTAGAACGATTCTAATCGCCTAGAATTATTCTAAGAGCGCTTTTACGTCCGGCGCGGGGCGAGTCAAGGCGGTCTGGCAGGCCGTCCAGGCCGAGGCGTGCACGGCCGTTCCAGCGGGCAGACCCGCGCGGCACGGCCACAGGAGTCGAGAACACTATGCCCGAGGTCATCTTCACCGGTCCCGCCGGCCGACTGGAGGGTCGCTATCAGGCCCCCAAGAAGCGGGGCGCGCCGATCGCGATCGTGCTGCACCCGCACCCCCAGTTCGGCGGCACGATGAACAATCAGATCGTGTACAATCTTTTCTACACCTTCGCCAATCGCGGCTTCGCGGCCCTGCGCTTCAACTTCCGCGGTGTCGGCCGGAGCCAGGGCGCCTTCGATCACGGATCGGGCGAGCTCTCCGACGCGGCGGCCGCGCTCGACTGGGTGCAGTCGGTCAACCCCGAGGCGAAGTCGTGCTGGATCGCCGGCGTGTCGTTCGGTTCGTGGATCGGGATGCAGCTTCTGATGCGCCGCCCCGAGATCGAGGGCTTCATCTCGATCGCGGCGATGGCCAACCGCTACGACTTCACGTTCCTCGCCCCCTGCCCCTCCTCCGGCCTGTTCGTGCACGGCTCCGAAGACCGCGTGGCCCCGGCCCGCGAGGTCATGCCCGTGATCGAGAAGGTGAAGACCCAGAAGGGCGTCATCATCGAGCACCAGATGGTCGAGGGCGCCAACCACTTCTTCGACGGGCGCGTCGACGAGCTGACCAAGACGGTCGACACCTACCTCGACAAGCGCCTCGGCAAGAAGGACGAGGTGAACTGATGAAATTTCCTTGAAGTTGCGTTTGCGCGTTCATATCTGCGTTTTCGCAACTTGAAGGAGATTTTTCATGAACGACGATCTCAGACGCCGCGGTCCGGAGGACAAGACGAAGATCAGCCTCTCGGAAAGGTGGGAGATTGACTACTGGACCACGCGGTTCGGCGTGGCGGAGGCCGAACTGCGCGACTGCGTCAAGAAGGTCGGCAACGGGACCGCCAAGGTCGCCGCCTGCCTCGGCAAGACCTGGCCGTAGGACCCCTCGATCCGAGGCCTTGCGGACCGACCTGCAGCGCCTTGCGGTAGGAACCGACGGATCGACGAGAGCATTTTCGCGCGAGGTGGATGCCGGCTCGCGTGAAGAAAATGAGATCGCATAATGAGAGAGAGCATTTTCCAGGATCCGGAGATCATGGAGAATGCTCTAGCGTTCCCTGGCCACCGCCGGCACGGCGGGCGCCCCTTCCCACTCCATGTTGGCCGGGATCGACTCGCCCTTCATTACCACGGTGAGCGGGCGCAGGCGGGCGTAGTCGCCGATGCGGGAATCGTACAGCACCGTGCTGAAGGCGCCCAGCGAGACGCCGCGGCCGACCTCGACGCGGCCCACCTTCATCACCCGGTCCTCGAAGAGGTGGGTCTGGAGGCAGGACGCCTCGTTCAGCGTCGCAAAATCGCCGATCGCCACGCAATCGAACTCGGTCATGTCGAACGAGTACAGGCACACCCCGCGGCCGATCCGCGCCCCGAGCATCCGCAACGCGAACGGCAGGAACGGCGTGCCGGTGAGGTGGTTCAGCAGAACCTGCCCGGCGAGCCCCCAGGTGAGGACGGTGACCGCCTCGGTGCGGATCGCCCACCACGACCACATCGGCCGTGCGCCGGGCTGGTAGCGCCCCATCAACAGCCACTTCAGCGCGACGACGATGATGAACTGGATAAGGGTGATCCCGATGCCGACCAGGACGAAGCCCAGGGCGAGGCCGCTCCAGTCCGACATCAGGATCGCCGGATAGAAGACGAAGTCGGTGGCGCACAACGTCAGGGTGATGAACAGCATCGGCGTCAGGGACGTCGAGAACGCCTCGAACATGCCGCGGGCGATCCGCCGCCGCCGGCTCGGCGTGAAGGTGCGGCTCGCATCGCCCGTGAAGCGCTGGCGCGTCGGAAGCTTGATCGGCGGCGAGCCGAACCAGGTGTCGCCCGGCGCCATCGACGCGTTGGCCGGCGGCTTCGACTTGACGCCGATGAGCACGTCGTCGGGGATGTTGGCGCCCGGCGGGATCACGGCTTCGTTGCCCACGAACACCCGCGCACCGGTGCGCACCGGCTCCAGGATCATCACGCCGTGGCGGATGTCCTCCTCGCCGTAGACGACCTCGTCGGCGATGAAGTTGTCCGGGCCGATCTCGGTGAGGTCGTAGCGCCCGGCGAGGTTCGTCGCGATCTCGGTGCCCGCCCCGATCCGCGCGCCCATCAGGCGATACCAGGCCCGCATGTAGACCGTGGAATACAGGGACGCGAGGCTCTCCAGCGTGATCTCGGTCGCCAGCGCGACGATCCATTTCCGCAGGTAGAACGGGCTGTGCACCGAGTATCGCCCGGCGCGCACGCGGGGCAGCACCAGCCAGCGGACGAGCGCGATGATCATGACGCTCATCGCGGTCAGCATCATCGCCGTGGGCCACGTGAACAGCGGCAGGTAGAAGTGGTAGTCGATGTCGCTGGCCTCGCTGAGGTAGTCGCTCAGCGCATCGAACACG
>CAZZZJ010000082.1:1841-5705 GCA_964658355.1 Beijerinckiaceae bacterium | reverse complement strand
GTGGTAGTCGATGTCGCTGGCCTCGCTGAGGTAGTCGCTCAGCGCATCGAACACGAAGAAGGCCGGAAAGATCGGCAGGATGCTGATCGACGGGACGACCGCGAGGAGCAGGAAGTAGGCGAGGCCGTAGGCGGCCCGTCGACCGCGGCCGACGATTTCGGCCGGGGGCGGCGTGTGTTCGACCCGGCCGACCATGCGGCCGGGCGAGCCGTCCCAGCGCTCGCGCGCGCCGACCCGCGAACCCGGCGGGATCGCGGTGAGGTCCGCCAGCTCGGCACCGTCGCCGATCATGCTCGCGCCGCCGATCGTGCAGGACGAGCCGATCGAGGCCCCCGCGCCGATGGTCACGGGCCCGATGACGAGTTCGGCGCCCTCGACCTCGGCATTGGTGACGAAGCAGCGGCCGCCGATGCAGGCATGGTCCCCGATCGTCAGCAGGTCGGGTGCGCCGACGCCGATATCGGCGATCAGCGCATCGTGTCCGATGCGCGCGCCGAGCAGGCGGAGATAGATGTTGATCGCGGGCGAGCCCTGCAGCCAGCGCACGTGGACGAGCTGGGTCAGTCGGCTCGCGAGCCACCACCGGTAATAGTAGGTGCCCCAGAGCGGGTAGCGACCCGGTCGCACGCGCCCGAGGATCAGCCACTTGCCCGCGACCGCGATGACGGCGATCCCGCCGTTGATGAGCGCGAAGACCACGAGCAGGACGCCGAGCTCGCCAGCGAGGCCGAGGCTCGAGCCGCTGATCAGCAGATAGGTGACGAAGACGCCGAGCCACTGCGCCGTCGCGAGGGCGATCACGAAGGGCAAGGCCACGGCCTGCGCCAGCCCGCACAGGAAACGGCGGCGGAACGGCGGCGGCTCGAATGCGAGATCGCGCACAGCGGCCTGCGCCCCCGCGCCGCCGGTGCGGGCGATGAGCGCGTCGGCGATCCGGCGCAGCGTCCGTTCCTGGTAGACGTCCTGCAGCGTGATGGCGGCGAGCGCCGGCGTCTCGCGGACCGCACCGACGAAGCGGGCGGCGAGCAGCGAGTGGCCGCCAAGGTCGGCGAAGAAATCGCCCTCCAGCGGGATCGGCTGGTTGCCGAAGACCTGCTTGGCGGCCGCGAGCACGGCCGCCTCGGTCTGGTTCTCGGGCGGCTCCTGTTCGCCGTCGGCGTCTGCGACCGTCAGCGTCGCGACGCGGAGCGCCTTGCGGTCGACCTTCCCGGAGGTGAGACGCGGCAGCACCTCGGCCGCCTCGAAATGGCCGGGCACCATGTAGGGCGGCATCTGCTCGGCGAGCGTCCGCCGCAGCGCCGCCCTATCGAACCCGTGGCCGCGCTCCGGTACGATGAAGGCGACGAGACGGTCGACGCCGTCGTCGCTCCGCAGCACCACCGCCGCCTGATTGATCCCGGCCTGCGCCTGGATCCGCGACTCGATCTCGCCGAGTTCCACGCGGAACCCGCGGATCTTGACCTGATCGTCGATCCGGCCGTGGAACAGGATGTTCCCGGCGGCATCGAGCGAGACCGCATCGCCCGAGCGGTAGAGCAGCGGATCGGCACCGTCCGATGCGAAGGGGTTCGCGATGAACTTGTCCGCGGTCAGCTCGGGCCGCTGCAGGTAGCCCTTCGCGACGCCGGGACCGCCGATCAGCAATTCGCCCGGCTCGCCGCGTCCGAGCAGACGAAGATCCTCGCCGGCGACGTAGACCGAGTAGTTGGCGATCGGCCCGCCGATGGTGACCGGCGTGCCCGGGTGCATCTCGGCCGCCGTCGCGACCACCGTGGCTTCGGTCGGCCCGTAGGTGTTGAACAGCTTTCGCGACGGCGTCGCCCAGCGCACGACCAGCGGCTCCGGCAACGCCTCGCCGCCGAGCAGGATGAGGCGCACGCTCGGCAGGTCGTCGGTGATCATGGCGAGCAGGGTCGGCACGGTGTCGATCACCGTGACGTTGGCCGCAGCGATGATCCCGGGCAGCGATTCGACGTCGCCCATCATCGCCGGGCTCGCGACGAACAGCGTCGCGCCGACGAGGTACGGGACCCAGATCTCCTCCATCGAGAGGTCGAAGGCGACGGACGCGCCCTGGAACACGACGTCGTCGGGCGCCATCCCGTACAGCGCGTTCCCCGAGCGCAGGAAATGGCAGATGTTGGCGTGGCTGATGACGATGCCCTTCGGCACGCCGGTCGAGCCGGAGGTGTAGATCAGGTAGGCGGCATGGTCAGGGGTCAGCCCGGCCGCGCGCAGGTCCGGCGCCGCCGCGTCGGCGGGCGTCTCGGCGAGCAGGGCGTCGAGCGTCGATGCGGGAACGCCGGCGGGCGCGCCGGGCGCGAGCGCCGGAGAGACCAGCAGGGCCTTCGCGGCGGCGTCGGCGAGGCAGACCGCGACCCGGTCGGCCGGAGCCTCGGCGTCGAAGGGCAGCCAGGCGGCGCCCGAGAGCGTGATGCCGACCTGCGTGGTGAGCAGGTCGGGACCGCGTGCCATCCAGAGGCCGACCACGTCGCCGGGTCCGATCCCGCGATGCGCCAGCCCCGCGGCGATCCGCGCGGCGCGGGCGAAGACCTCGGCATAGGTGAGACGCGGGTGCCGACCGGCGGCGTCGGTGACGGAGCCGTCGATCAACGCAGGGTGATCCGAGCGTGCGCGAACCGTGTCGGCGAAGATTTCGCCCAGAAGCTCGTCGCGGATCAGGTCGGGACGGGAGGCGCCGCGCAGCACGGCCCGGTCGGATGGGCTCACCCCGGGGTGCCGGTCCGATGCGGGCCGGATCATCTCGCCGAGGCTACTCATCGAATGCTCCGCTTCCAGCGTCGAACGAAGCTGGGTTCTCGTATGTCTCGCATGCGTACCGCCGCGGCCGGCATGCGGAGCGCGTTCCTGACGCGGGATCGTGCCGTTATCGAGGCAACACGCCGGTCCGGACGGAGCCGTGCGAGGCGGCTCCGTGAGCCGGGTGTACACCCGACCTTTGAACGGGTCTTGAACGGCCCGAGAGAATAGTCGCGAGAAAGGTCAGGCCCAGCGCCATCCCGCGGCGTTCACCACCAGCACGGAGCCCTGGCGGACGGCGATGCGGGGGGCGGCCTTCACGTCGAGGTGGCCGAGCGCCACCAGCATGGCGCGGGCGACGCCGCCATGAGCGACCACGACGGTGGCCGGGGCGAGATCGGCGAAGACCGGGGCGACGCGTTCGGTCAGCATCGCGTAGCTCTCCGCGCCGAGGCCGGCCGGCCGGTAGCCCCAGCGGTCGCGGTCGCGCGCGCCGGCCCCTCCCGGATCGCTCCGGCGGATCTCCGCCCAGGTCTGCCCCTCCCAGGAGCCGAAATGGATCTCCTTCAAGCGTGGGTCGCTGCGGAACGCCGTCGGCGCGAGGCCGAGGCGGTCGCGCAGGATCTCCATGGTCCGCCGCGTGCGGATCAACGGGCTCGCGATGAAATCGGCCTCGGCCAGGCGCTCGCCTGCCAGGGCCGCGAGACGATCGGCGGCTTCCGCGGCCTGCACCTGCCCGACGGCGTTCAGGGCGATGTCGCGCTGTCCCTGAAGGCGGCCCTCCGCATTCCAGTCGGTCTGGCCATGCCGGATGAAGTAGATCGTCGAGATGGGCTTCACGGTCCAGCGGTCCCGATCGTGGCCGTCACGCGGTGCGTCCCGAGCAATGGACGCGCGGGCCATACGCGGACGGGTTCATGGGGGCGGCGTCCATCGGGCATGACGGGTTGGAGGCTCGGATGGTCCATGAATGCAAGGCGGATGCCCGATCTAGGCCGCGGCGTGATCGGTCGGTAAAGGTCTGTCCATGAGCAAGAAGCACCGCAAGCCGGATCGGCACCAGAAGGCGGGGACAGCCGGTGTGACAAAGTCGCCGGACCGTTC
>CAZZZJ010000082.1:0-1741 GCA_964658355.1 Beijerinckiaceae bacterium | reverse complement strand
AAGTGGTTCCGCAACCTCGTCATCGCCCGCACCATCGCCGACACGCTGGAGGCGATGGACCCGCGGTTCCCGCAAGCGGACCACGACATTTCCGGGTTGCGCGTGCCGGATTGACGGCGCGGCGAGATTGAGGACTATATTCCGGCCGTCGCCGGGTCTAGGTCATGCTCGGCGATCGACGGGAGTTCGCGGGCATGCTGGCCGTACGTGACGTCGCCGTGTCGGGCTATCGGTCGCTGCGCGCGATCCGTTTCCCGGTGGGTCGCCTTTCCCTGTTCATCGGTGCCAACGGGGTCGGCAAGACCAACCTGTACCGGGCGCTCGAATGCCTGCAATCGGCCGCCGCCGGGACCCTGATCCGGGATCTCGCCGCCGAGGGCGGCATGGAATCGGTGAGCTGGGCCGGGGAGCGCAAGCTGCACGAATCGGCCCGGATCCGCTGGTGCGTCGAACTCGACGACCCGGTCAGCGGCCTGGCGTACGATTATGCCGTCGAGGTCGGCTTCAAGCCGCTCGAGGGGGCGGCCGGCTTTCCCCTGGAGCCCGACCTCAAGACCGAGCGGCTTCGCCTGATCTCCGGTCGTCGCCCGGCGACGATGCTCGATCGCGCGGGACCGGGTGGGTTCGTGCGCGACGCGGAGGGCCTCAAGCGCAGCCTGGGCTACGATCTGCTGCCGTCCGAGACCGTCCTCGGCACCACCCAGGATGCCGGCGCCTATCCGGAACTGCATCAGGTACGGAGCGCCCTGACGGCCTGGCGCTTCCACCATGATTTCCGCACCGACGCCGCCTCGGCCCTGCGCCGGCCCTGCCTCGCGGTCACGGCGCCCACCCTGTCCTCGGACGGCTCGGACCTCGCCGCGGTGTTCGCCACGCTCAAGCATATCCGGGAAGACGTGGTCGACCTCGCCGCCGCCGTCGACGACGCCTTTCCGGGCGCCCGCCTCGATCTTCCCCTGCCGGGGCGCGAGGCACGGTTCGGCATGGTGTTTCCCGACTATCCGAAGCGGACCTTTGAAGCGGCCGAACTCTCCGACGGGACGCTCCGGTTCCTCGCCCTCGCCGGCGCCCTGCTCGCCTACCGGCTTCCGCCCTTCATCGCCCTGAACGAGCCCGAGGCGAGCCTGCATCCGGACCTGCTGGCTCCCCTCGCCCGCATGATCGTCAAGGCTGCCGAACGCACGCAGGTCTGGCTCGTGACCCATTCCGAACGGCTGGCCGACGCGATCCTCGAAGAGGGCGGCGCAAAGCCCCTCCGCGTCATCAAGCGCAAGGGCGCGACCTGGATCGAGGGGCTGAAGCTCTCCGGGGATTTCGAGGACGCGGATTGACGGCGGCCTCGGCCGGCGCGCCCGTCCTCAATCCTTGTCGAGGCTCAGATCCGGCGCCTCGGGATTCTTCATGCCCACCACGTGGTAGCCGGCATCGACGTGCAGGATCTCGCCGGTCATGCCGCGGGACATGTCGGAAATCAGGTAGGAAGCGGTCTCGCCGACCTCGCCGATGGTGACGGTCCGCCGCAGCGGGGCGTTGTACTCGTTCCACTTGAGTATGTAGCGGAAGTCGCCGATGCCGGAGGCGGCCAGCGTCTTGATCGGGCCGGCCGAGATCGCGTTCACGCGGATGTTCGAGGGGCCGAGGTCGGCCGCGAGATAGCGCACGGAGGCTTCGAGCGCGGCCTTGGCGACGCCCATCACGTTGTAATGCGGCATCCACTTCTCGGCGCCGTAATAGGTCAGCG
>CAZZZJ010000081.1:7245-10149 GCA_964658355.1 Beijerinckiaceae bacterium | reverse complement strand
GCTGCGTTGGCGGGCATCGCCGCCCGGATGCGGACGCTGACGGTGCATCCGCGTCTGGCCGCCGCGCGCCTGCAGCTGCGCGCGCAGCTCGCGACGGTGGCGGACCTGCTCTCGTTCCGGCGCGACCCGCGGCAGCGCTTCACGCTGCACCTCGAATCGGGGGGCTGATCCCGGCCTCGCCGCGCTCAGCCGACCAGGGCCAGCGCCTCGGCCTCGTCCTGCGGGATCACGTCGACCTCGACCTTGAGCTTCTGCTTGCCCGAGCCGCTGACGATGCCGTCGATCGGCGCGACGTCGCCGTAATCGCGGCCGCGCGCGACGACGATGTGGTCGTCGCGCACGCCGATGCCGTTGGTGGGGTCGAGGCCGAGCCAGCCCTCGCCGCACCAGACCGCGACCCAGGCGTGGCTCGCATCCGCGCCGCGCAGCCGCGGCCGTCCGACCGGCGGGATCGTGCGGAGATACCCGCTGACATAGGCCGCGGGCAGCCCCATGCCGCGGAGGCCGGCGATCATCACGTGGGCGAAATCCTGGCAGACGCCGGCCCGCAGCGCGAAGGCCTCGGCCAGTGGCGTGTGCACGTCGGTGGCCTTCGCGTCGAAGCGGAAGTCGGCGCGGATCCGCGCCATCAGGTCGAAGGCGGCGCCGTAGGCGCTCCGCCCCGGCGGGAAGCTTTTCCGCGCATAGTCGGTGACGGCCGGCAGCAGCGGCACCCGGGCGCTGGGGAACAGGAAGTGGACCGGCGCGTCGGCCCCGAGGTCGCGGGATGCGATCGCGGCCGTCCGCGCCGCCTCCCAGCTGCGGCCGGATTCCGGGGCGGGCAGCGGCCCGCGCTCGACCCGCACCTTCGAGAGCGCTTCGACCCGGAACCGGGTGTGCGGCGCGTCCAGGGTGATGCCGACGGTCTCGATGCCGAAGGTGTCGCGCCGGATCACCGCGGTCGCCGGGCTCGGGTCGATCGTCACCGCGCTCTCGATCACGGACTGGCCCTCGCCGTCCGCGGGTTTGAGCCGCAGGGAGCAGCGCGCGAAGCTCACGGGCTTCGCGTAGGTGTAGGTGGTGACGTGGCGCAGCGTGTAGATCACGCCAGACCCGCCAGCTTCTCGGGCCGGAGGGCATGGGGCCCGTTGGGGAAGTAGCGGCCGGCGATGGTGTCGGCGAGCCGCTCCAGGTCGCTCTCGATCCGTCCCATGCCGACCACGTCGAAATCGGCGGCCTCGCCGCTCCGGAGCGTCGCCACGATCCGCGCGGCCAGCCGGCAATGCGGCTCGGGGATGCCGTCGGCCGAGAGCGCCGGCAGCTCGGCCAGGTGCCGACCGATCGCCTCCGCCTGAAAGGCGACCGAGCGCGGGTTGTAGGGGTCGAGGAGCACCATGTCGCGCACGGGGTCGAGGGCCACGCCCTGCATGTAGCGCGCACCGTAGGTAACCTGCGAATCGACGAGCGACAGCAGGACGCCGAGGCAGTCGGGGCCGGCCTCGTCCTGCGCGAAGGCCAGCGTGAAGGCGCAGGTGTTGATCGCCCGCTCGATCCGCCGTCCGAGGTCGACGAAGTGCCAGCCGGCGGCGCGGTTCATGTTCTCGTGCGTCAGGCCGGAGAGAGCCGCGATGTGGCTGAGCGCGCGCTCGGCCCGCCCGAGCAGCTGCGATTCGGTGAACGTACGGGTGGTGTCGAGCGAGAGCAGGTCGATCAGGTCGGCGAGCACCCGCCACGCCTCGCCCGAAAGCCTGGCGCGCAGGGTCGCCGCGTTCGTGCGGGCCGAGATCACGTGGGTGCGGGCGGAGCCGTGGGCCTCGCGCCCGACCAAGGCCTCCTGTGCCAGAGCCGCGGTCGGCATGTCTGCGGAGCGGGTCGCGCCCCACTCCTCCAGCAGCGCGCGGATGCGCAGCGCGGTGGGGGCCGCGGTGTCGCCCGAGATGTCGGTCACGACGGCATCGCCCACGCTGCGCAGGTGCGCCAGCGTGAGGCGGATCACCGCCTCCGCCCGTTCGACGTAGCGGCCGAACCAGAACAGGCTGTCGGCCGCGCGCGAGGGCAGGTGGCCGGAGATGCGCCGCACCCGCGGCGTGGCCTGCTGCGCGAGGTGCCGGACGTCGACCGGTTTCTCGGAGAGGATCCAGACGTCGGCCGAGCGGATGCCGAGGCGCATCTCGATCGGATCGACGTTCTCGCGCTCGGAGACGCGGCAGAAGCCGCCGGGCATGACGCGCCAGCCGTCGGGCGTGTGGGCCGCGAACACGCGCAGGGCGAAGGGACGGGGCACGAGATGCAGGCCCCGGTCCGTCCGCTCCCAGGCCGGCATGGTCGAGAGCGGACCCAGGTCCTGGCCCACGAAGTCGAACGGCCGGTCCCGAAAGGCCGCGAGCACGCGTTCGCGCTCGGCGGCGAGCGCCTGCGGCCCCAGGATCGCGTCGCGCCCCGCCCCGCGCTGCGGCGTGGCGGCCGGGCGGAGCGTCATCGCGTCGAGGTTGTCCCGGACATGCGCGAGGCCGGCGGGATCGCCGCACCACCAGGCCGGCGGGCTCTTCAACGTGAGGCCCTCGCCGAGGAGGCGCCGCGCGATCGCCTCGAGATAGGGGCTGAGGGCCGCAGACTCGACCATGCCGGAGCCCGGCATGTTGGCCATCACCAGGCTGCCGTTGCGCAACGCCTCGATCACCCCGGGGATGCCGAGGCGCGAGGCCGGGTTGAGCTCCAGCGGGTCGAGGAAATCGCCGTCGATCCGGCGCCACACCGCGTCGGCGCGCTTCAGGCCGGAGACGGTACGCACGTGCAGGCGCCCGTCCT
This sequence comes from Beijerinckiaceae bacterium, assembly GCA_964658355.1. Classification (GTDB taxonomy): domain Bacteria; phylum Pseudomonadota; class Alphaproteobacteria; order Rhizobiales; family Beijerinckiaceae; genus Methylobacterium. The sequence continues at coordinate 7,362 of CAZZZJ010000081.1, read as the reverse complement.
GCATGACGAGGTCGTCGCCCTCGACCAACATCAGGCCGAGATAGCGCGCGAGCGCCGCCTGCTCGACATAGGTGCTGCTGTAGGGGCCCGACGTCAGCAGGCAGATGCGTGGGGGGG
>CAZZZJ010000081.1:1751-7235 GCA_964658355.1 Beijerinckiaceae bacterium | reverse complement strand
CCGCGCGCGCGGACCCGGCAGCCAGGCCTTCGCGAAACGCCTGGAAGAAGGCGGGGAAGCGTTCGACCTGCAGGCTCTCGAACACGTCCGGGAAGGTGCGCCCGAGCACCATCCGGTTCTCCAGGGCGTAGCCGAGGCCGGACGGCGCCTGCGTCCGGTCGGCGAGGACCCGCCAGGCCCCGTCCGGCCCGCGGCCGATATCGGCGGCGTAGAGCTTCAGAAAGCGCCCGCCGGGGGCTGAGACCCCCTGCAGCGGACGCAGGTATTCCGGACTGCCCGCGACCACGGCCGCCGGCAGCAGGCCGTCGGCGACGAGACGGCCCGGTCCGTAGACGTCGGCGAGGATCGCCTCCATCAGCTCGGCCCGCTGGATCAGGCCGGCGCTCAGGGACCGCCACTCGGCCGCCTCGATCACCAGCGGCAGCGAGCCCAGCGGCCAGGCATGCTCGCGCTGGTCGCCGTAGATGCGGAACGAGATGCCGGTATCCCGGATGTGGCGCTCCGCCGAGACGAAGCGGGCCATGATCTCGGGCTCGGCCAGCCGCGCGAGCCGCTCGAGCAGCCGGGGCCATGCCCCGCGCGGGCGGCCGTTCGGGTCGAGGTACTCGTCCGGCCGGCCGGGCTCCGCTCGATAGCCGTCGGTCCACCGGGCGAGCCGGTCCGGCTCGTCCGCCGCGTACGCGCCCGCCTGCGCGTGCTGTCCTGCCGTGACCTTTGCCGTCGCCAGCGTCTGGCTCATGTCGGTTTCGGCGTTCGCAGGTCGAGGGTGTGGGGGAATTCGGGATTGGTCTCGGGCACCGGCATCGCGATCTTGCCCGGCGTATGGCCGTGGTCCTGGAAGCGGGCGAGGCGCCGCCCCTCCGCCTCGTAGGTGTTGACCGGATGCGTCTCGTAGTTGCGCCCGCCCGGATGGGCGACGTGATAACGGCAGCCGCCCAGCGAACGCCCGCTCCAGCTGTCGAGGATGTCGAAGGTCAGCGGCGAATGCGCGGGGATCGTCGGGTGCAGCGACGAGGCCGGCTGCCAGGCCTTGAACCGCAGGCCCGCGACCGCCTCGCCGCCCGTGCCCGTGCCGGTCATCGGCAGGCGCCGGCCGTTGCAGGCGATGACGTGGCGGCCGGGCACGAAGCCCTCGACCTTGACCTGCAGGCGCTCGACCGAGCTGTCGACGAAGCGGACGGTGCCGGCACTGGTCCCCTCCTCCCCCATCACGTGCCACGGCTCCAGCGCCTGACGGAGCTCGAGCTTCACGCCGCCATGCTCGACCCGGCCGAAGACGGGGAAGCGGAACGCGGCCTGCGCCTCGAAGGCGGTCGGATCGAAGTCGTAGCCCGCAGCCCGCAGATCCTCCAGCACGCCGAGGAAGTCGGCCCAGAGGAAATGCGGGAGCATGAAGCGATCGTGCAGGCCCGTGCCCCAGCGGACACAGCCGCCGACCTGCGGCTCGCGCCACAGCCATGCCACCAGTGCCCGCAGCAGCAATTGCTGCGCGAGGCTCATGCGCGGGTCCGGCGGCATCTCGAAGGCGCGGAACTCGAGCAGGCCGAGCCGCCCGGTCGGCCCGTCGGGCGAGTACAGCTTGTCGATGCAGATCTCGGACCGGTGGGTGTTGCCGGTGACGTCCACGAGGATGTTGCGGAACACCCGGTCGACGAGCCAGCGCGGGATGTTGGGCTCGTCCGGGCCCGGAACCTGTGCCAGCGCGATCTCCAGCTCGTAGAGGCCGTCGTGGCGGGCCTCGTCCATGCGCGGGGCCTGGCTGGTCGGGCCGATATAGAGGCCGGAGAACAGGTACGAGAGCGCCGGATGGCGCTGCCAGTACAGCACGAGGCTCTTCAGCAGGTCGGGGCGGCGCAGGAACGGCGAATCGTCGGGCGTCGCGCCGCCCATCACCACGTGGTTGCCGCCGCCCGTCCCGGTATGGCGCCCGTCCACCATGAATTTTTCCGCGCCCAGGCGGGTCTGCCGCGCGTCGGCGTAGAGGTCGGTGGTGATCGCCACGGCCTCGCGCCACGAGGTGGCCGGGTGGACGTTGATCTCGATCACGCCCGGGTCGGGCGTGACCTTGATGACGTTGAGGCGGGGGTCGAAGGGCGGCTCGTAGCCCTCGACGTGGATCGGGAAACCGAGTTCGGCCGCGGCCCGCTCGAGGACTCCGACCAGTTCGAGGTACTCGTCGGCGCGCTGGGTCGGCGGCATGAATACCCGCAGGGTCCCGTCCCGCGGCTCGACGGCGAGCGCGGTCCGCACCGCCACGCCGGTGATGCCGGCGCCATTCACCGTCGACTTGCCGGCTCCTTCGACCGGGTGCCCCTCGGGCAGGGGCTCGCGCGGCTCCAGCGGGTCCTGCGGCTGGTAGTAGGGGTAGTGCTCCGGCGGCACGTGGGGGAGCGAGCCGAGCGGCAGGCGGAAGCCGAGCGGCGAATCGCCAGGCACCAGGAACGCCCGGCCGCGGCGGAAGTCCCAGGCCTCCGAGATCCAGACCCGGTCGGAATCGCCGTCCTTGCCGGTGGGCAGACTCGCGAGCGGCAGGACGAAGCCGGCCGGATTCCCGAGCCCCCGCTCGTAGACGCGGGCGATTCGGGAATCGAACTCCACAGAGCCGCTCTTGGCCTCGGCATGCGTGACGTTGACGGGGAGCTCCGCGGTCTTCTCCTCCCAGTGCGCCGGGTCCTCGTAGGCCGGCATCACGTAGTCCCGCAGCCCGAAATGCCCGGCGACCGCATCGATCAGCTTGCGCGCCGCGTCGGCGTCGGCCGTCTTCGGGCCGTCCTCCCGCGCGATCAGGTCGGCGTTTTGCCAGATCGGACGGCCGTCGCGGCGCCAGTACAGGGCGAAGGCCCAGCGCGGCAGGCTCTCGCCCGGATACCACTTGCCCTGGCCGTAATGCAGCATGCCGCCCGGCGCGAACCGGTCGCGCAGGCGCCGGATCAGCTGGTCGGCCAAGCCTCGCTTCGACGGGCCGACGGCACTGATGTTCCATTCCGGCGCCTCGAAGTCGTCGATCGACACGAAGGTCGGCTCGCCGCCCATGGTCAGGCGCACGTCCTGGGCGACGAGGTCGGCGTCGACCCGGTCGCCGAGCGCGTCCATGGCGGCCCAGACCGCCTCCGAGAACGGCTTGGTGATCCGCGGGCTCTCCTCGACCCGGGTCACGGTCATCTCGAAGCCGAACTCGACCTTGGCGGGCTCGGCGAGCCCCGAGATCGGCGCGGCGGACTGGTAGTGCGGGGTGGCGGCGAGCGGGATGTGCCCCTCCCCGCAAAGGAGGCCTGAGGTGGCGTCGAGCCCGATCCAGCCGGCCCCGGGCAGGTAGACCTCGGCCCAGGCGTGCAGGTCCGTGAAATCGGTCTTCGTGCCCTCCGGCCCGTCGACGGCGGTGGTGTCGGGCACGAGCTGGATCAGGTAGCCCGAGACGAATCGGGCGGCGAAGCCGATGCGGCGCAGCACCTGCACGAGGAGCCAGCCCGAATCGCGGCAGGAGCCGCTCTTCAGGGTCAGGGTCTCGGCCGGCGTCTGGACGCCCGGCTCCATGCGGACGCCGTAGGCGACCTCGCGGCTGATCTGTGCATTCAGCGCCACGAGGAACAGCACGGTGTTCGTCTCGGACGGCAGGCGCGTCAGGAAGGCGTCGATCTCCGGCCCCCGCGCGTCGTCGAGGACGCGGTAGGGCGCGAGCTCGGCGGTGAGGTCCGGGGCGTAGGCGAAGGGCTGCGTCTGCGCGTAATCCTCGACGAAGAAGTCGAACGGGTTGATCACCGACATGTCGGCGGTGAGGTCGACCTCGATCTTCAGCTCGCTGGTCTTCTCCGGGAAGACCAGCCGGGCGAGCCAGTTCCCGTTCGGGTCCTGCTGCCAGTTCACGAAGTGGTTCTCCGGCGTCACCTTGAGGGTGTAGGAGGGAATCTTCGTGCGGGCGTGCGGCGCCGGCCGCAGGCGGATCACCTGGGGGCCCAGCGCGATCGGCCGGTCGTAGGTGTAGTGCGTGACGTGGTGCAGGGCGGCTTTGATCGACACGGGCACTCTCGTCTGGGCGAAGCGGGTGGCGGCCGGGCCGGACCGGGGACCGTCCTTGGCCGCGACTTATGCGGCAAAGGGAGGGGCGCAAGCAATTTCCATGCGGCGTCCGGCGTTACGCGTCGTGCCGGGCGGCCGCCGTGCCGCGCACGCCGGGAACTTTGACGGGCAAGCCCGTTTGATGCGGCGGGGGCGCGCCGCCTGCCGGCGCCCGCCAAGATCTGCCGACGATGCCTTCGACGACAGGGTGCTTGCCCGCCTCGGGCGCCGGGACCCGCCATGAAGATCTTCCAGTGCCAGGCCTGCGACCAGCCGCTCACCTTCGAGAGCACGGCCTGCGACAGCTGCCAGCGCCGCCTCGGCTACGTCTGCGAGGTGCACGAGATCTCGGCGCTGGAGCCGTCCGGGCACTCGGCCCATCCGGGCTCGGCCGAGGCTCAGACGTTCCACGCCTACGCGCGCCCCGGGACGCGCTACCGCTTCTGCGACAATGCCCGGCACGCGGCCTGCAACTGGCTCGTCCCGGACGATTCGCCCGAAACCTTCTGCGTCACCTGTCGCCACAACCGCGTGGTTCCCGACCTGACGCTCGCCTGGAACCTGACCCGCTGGCGGCAGGTGGAGGCGGCCAAGCATCGGCTGTTCTACTCCCTGCTGCGCCTCGGCCTGCCGCTGGAGACCCGTGCCGCCTACACCGACGGGCTCGCCTTCGACTTCCTGGTCGACCCGTCCGAGAGCTTCCTGATCGGACCGCCGGTGCTGACGGGCCACCTCAACGGCCTGATCAGCATGAACATCGCGGAGGCCGACGACGTCGAGCGCGAGCGCCGCCGGATCCGGTTCGGCGAGCATTACCGCACCCTGCTCGGGCATTTCCGCCACGAGATCGGGCATTATTTCTGGTACCTTCTCGTCCAGAACAGCCCGCATCTGTGGACGTTTCGCGACCTGTTCGGCGACGAGAGCCTGAACTACGTCGGCGCCCTGCAGACCCACTACGCCCACGGCGCCCCCGCCGACTGGGAGGAATCCTTCGTCTCGGCCTATGCCACGAGCCACCCGTGGGAGGACTTCGCCGAGACCTGGGCGCATTACCTCCACATCGTCGACACGGTGGAGACCGCCTCGACCTTCGAGCTGCACCTGCGGCCGCAACTGCGCCGGGGGCCGAGCGAGCCGGTGGTGATCGATTTCGATCCCTACCGCACCCCCGACCTGGACAGGCTGATCGCGGCCTGGCTGCCGCTCACCTACGCGGTGAACTCGCTCTCGCGCAGCATGGGCCAGCCGGACCTCTACCCGTTCCGCTTGACGCCCGCGGTGATCGCCAAGCTCGCCTTCGTCCACGAGCGCATCTACGCGGTCCGCGCCGACATGAGCCTCGAGGCCGGAACGGAAGCGGGCGCCGACATCCTGCGCGCGGTGATCGCGGGCCTGCGCCAGAAGGTGGCGGTGCCGAACGCGTGA
>CAZZZJ010000081.1:0-1651 GCA_964658355.1 Beijerinckiaceae bacterium | reverse complement strand
ATCAGCGCGCGGGTCTCGGCCACGCCGTAGAGCGCCACGAACGAGCCGAAGCGCGGGCCGCGGGCCTCGCCGAACAGCACGCCGTAGATCGTGGTGAACCAGGCCTGCGACACGCCGGGCCGCCCGTCCGGGCTCTTGCCCTTGCCCGACAGGTCGGGGAAGTGGCGCCGCCCGACCTCGTAGACCACGGCCTGGAGGCCTTCCGGATCGGTCGAGCCGTCGTGCTCGGCGAGCGATGCGGAGAGGTCTTCCAGCGCCGTGCGCTCTTCCGGCGTCGGCGCGCGGTAGCTCTTGGCCGGGCGCACGAAATCGCGGAAATACGCCAGCGCGTGGCCGACGAGCCGATCGAGGCCGGGATGCGTCTCCGGGCCGACATCGGCGGCGTAGCGACGGATGAAGCCCCAGAGCACGTCCGGCTCCTCGGCATTGGCCACCGCCACGAGATTGAGCAGCATCGCGAAGCTCACCGTGCCCTTGGCCCCTCCTTGCGCGCCCTCCCCGCCCACCGTCTCCGGCGCGGGCGGGTTGCCGGCATGGATGTGCCAGACGGGGTTGCCCAGGCGCAGCTTGGCGTCCTGCCCGGCGAAGCGCTCGGAGAAGTTCAGGACCTCGTCCACGTGGCGCGGGATCACGTCGAAGAACAGGCGCTTGGCCTCGCGCGGCTTGTTGTACATGAACAGGCTGAGGCTCTCCGGCGTGCCGTAGGCGAGCCAGTCGTCGATGGTGAGCCCGTTGCCCTTCGACTTCGAGATCTTCTGGCCCTTCTCGTCGAGGAAGAGCTCGTAGTTGAAGCCTTCGGGCGGCTCGCCGCCCAGCGCGCGGGCGATCTGCCCCGAGAGCTTGACCGAATCGATCAGGTCCTTGCCCGCCATCTCGTAGTCGATGCCGAGCGCGACCCAGCGCATCGCCCAGTCGGGCTTCCATTGCAGCTTGGCGTGGCCGCCGGTGATCGGGGTCTCGTAGGGCTCGCCCGTCTTCGGGTCGCGCCAGACGAGCGTTCCCTTCTCGGCCCGGACCTCGTCGATCGTCACCTGCATCACCGCGCCGGTGACCGGGTGCAGCGGCAGGAACGGCGAGTACGAGGCCGAGCGCTCGGCGCGGAGCGAGGGCAGCATGATCGCCATCACCGCCTCGTAGCGCTCCGCGACCCGCATCAGGGCGTCGTCGAACACGCCGGACCGGTAGCAGTCCGTGGCCGAGCGGAATTCGTAGTCGAAGCCGAACGCGTCGAGGAAGCGGCGCAGCTCCGCGTTGTTGTGCGCGCCGAAGCTGTCATGCGTCCCGAACGGGTCGGGCACCCGCGTCAGCGGCTGGTTGAGGTGGCGGGCCAGCATCTCCTTCTCGGGGACGTTGTCCGGCACCTTGCGCAGGCCGTCCATGTCGTCCGAGAACGCGATCAGCCGCGTCGGAACGGCGTCCTTCGTCAGCACCCGGAAGGCGTGGCGCACCATCGAGGTCCGCGCCACCTCGCCGAAGGTGCCGATATGCGGCAGCCCCGACGGGCCGTAGCCGGTCTCGAACAGCACTTCGTGCTTCGGTCGGCGCTCGATCCTCGCCAGAAGCTTGCGCGCCTCCTCGAACGGCCAGGCGGCCGCGGTGGCGGCGGCCTCGATCAGGGCGGGGTCGAGGTGGAGAGGCGCGGACATGGGCT
>CAZZZJ010000080.1:6309-10248 GCA_964658355.1 Beijerinckiaceae bacterium | reverse complement strand
TCCAGACGATCCAGGCGGCCAACCAGGGCATCACCTCGATCCAGAAGCTCGTGGATCAGGCCAAGTCGATCACCAGCCAGGCGCTGGCGACCCAGATCACCACCACCGGCACCGCCTCGACCCAATTCACTGCGCCGACCGCTGCCGCCACCACCAGCTTCTACGTGAACGGTGTCGCCAAGACCGCGGCCCTGACCACGACCGACACCATCGACACGACGATCGCCAAGTTGAACACATCGGCCGGCGCGGCGATCTTCTCCAAGGACACCACCGGCACCAAGCTGGTCCTGAACGCCTCCTCGGACGTCGAGTTCAAGACGAGCGGCGACCAGACCGGCCTCGGCTTTGGTGCCGGCACCGGTTCGACCGCGGCCAACTACGGCACGGGTCTCGACGTCGCCGGACAGAGCAGCGACCTGACGGTCACGGGCGTTTCCACCCGCTCGTCGCTGGCGAGCCAGTACAACAGCCTGCTGACCCAGATCGACCAGCTGGCGAAGGACGCGAGCTTCAACGGCGTCAACCTGCTCAGCAGCAACGCCGCCACCAACAAGCTCACGATCAGCTTCAACGAGAAGGGCACCTCCAGCCTGGACGTCCAGGGCGTCGATTCAACGTCGTCGGGCCTTGGGCTGGTGGCGCAGACCAGCACCTCCGCCAGCGCCGCAGCGGCCAACGCGACCAACCGCGGCAACTTCCTGCTCGATGCCGACATCAGCGCCACGAACAAGCTTCTGGGCGCTGCGACGGACGGCCTTCGCTCCAAGGCATCGACCTTCGGCTCGAACCTCTCGGTGGTGCAGAACCGCCAGGACTTCTCGAAGAACCTGATCAACGTGCTCGACACCGGCTCCTCGAACCTGACCAGCGCCGACCTCAACGCCGAGGCCGCGAACTCCCAGGCGCTGACCACCCGTCAGTCGCTCGGCATCTCGGCCCTGTCGCTGGCGAACACGGCCCAGCAGGGAATTCTTCAGCTCCTGCGCTGAAGACCCCGTCAGGATCGGGCGTCTCGCCCGCACGCGACCGAAAGCCGGGGCATCGCCCCGGCTTTTTTGTCTTTCACCGAATTTTTTCGAGGTACTTCAGTCCATTAACCAAACGGCAAGAGGAGATATGCTTCCTTAACGTTAACACGAGCTCTGTATGTTCGGGATCAGCGTTAGGATCGCACCATGTCCTCCGAAATCACCCTCTCGGCCGCCACCCGCCAGAACCTGCTCTCGCTGCAGGATACGTCCGCACTGACTTCGACGACGCAGAACCGCCTCGCCACCGGCAAGAAGGTCTCCTCCGCCCTCGACAACCCGATCAACTTCTTCACGGCGCAGAGCCTGAGCAGCCGCTCGGGCGATCTCAGCGGCCTGCTCGACGGCATCTCGAACGGCGTCCAGACGATCCAGGCGGCCAACCAGGGCATCACCTCGATCCAGAAGCTCGTGGACCAGGCCAAGTCGATCACCAGCCAGGCGCTGGCGACGCAGCTCACCACCACCGGCACCGCCACGACGCCCTTCGCCACGCCGACCGTAGCCAACACCGTGAGCTTCTTCGTCAACGGCGTCGCCAAGACCGCGGCCCTGACCACGACCGACACCATCGACACGACGATCGCCAAGCTCAACACCTCGGCCGGATCGACCATCTTCTCCAAGGACACCACCGGGACCAAGCTGGTCCTGAACGCCTCCTCGGACATCGAGTTCGCCGCCAGCACGTCTCAGACCGCCCTCGGCTTCGCCGCGGGTACCGGCAGCGGCACCACCTACGGCACGGTGCCCACGGTCGGCCAGAGTGCCGACCTCACGGTGGCCGGCGTCACCACCCGCGCGTCGCTGGCGAGCCAGTACAACAGCCTGCTGACCCAGATCGACCAGCTGGCGAAGGACGCGAGCTTCAACGGCGTCAACCTGCTGAGCAATTCCGATCCGACGAACAAACTGCATATCTCCTTCAACGAGAAGGACACGTCGAACCTCGACGTGCAGGGTATCGACACGACCTCGGTCGGCCTCAAGCTGACCTCGATCACCGCGGCCTCGGGCTCGACGACCACCGCCGGCCAGGGCAACTTCCTGCTCGATGCCGACGTCAAGTCCACGGCCACGCTGCTGAGCGGCGCGACCGATTCGCTTCGCGCCAGCGCATCGCGGTTCGGGTCGAACCTCTCGGTGGTGCAGAACCGCCAGGACTTCTCGAAGAACCTGATCAACGTGCTCGACACCGGCTCCTCGAACCTGACCAGCGCCGACCTCAACGCCGAGGCCGCGAACTCCCAGGCGCTGACCACCCGTCAGTCGCTCGGCATCTCGGCCCTGTCGCTGGCCAACCAGGCCCAGCAGGGAATCCTGAAGCTGCTGCAGTAAGGCAGGAGGGCAGGCGGCCTCGGCCGCGTCCTCACCCTCCACGCGATCCGGCGCCGCGCCTCGCATGTCACGCGCGGCGCGGCGTTCGCACGTGCGGCTGCGCGCAGCCGGAGCTTCGGCGCGACGGATCCGGCTTCAGGCGATCCGCGCGACGCTCGGCTTCACCGCGGATCGCGCCGCGATCTCATTGGCATAGGCCTGAGCCCGCAGGGCCGCCTTGGTCGGAAGCTGGACGATCACCTCGCCGGTGCCGGGATCGATCATCGAGAGCACGAGGCGGTTCGTCTCGTCGTCGCGCGCGTAGCGGGCCTCGTGCGGTACGGCCAAGGCCTCCTTCGCCTCGACCGCGCCGGATTTGGGAATCGGTGGCGCGATGGTCTGAGGTTCCGTCCGAGCAGTCACCGTGGCGGCCGGCTCGGTGTCCGGAACCCGCCCGATGCGCGGTGCGGTGGGCACGGCCGAAATCGATCGGATCTCCATGGCGATACACCTCCTGCGATCATGTCATCACAGGATTGGCGCGCCGACGCTTAAGCGAACCTTTACGAGCGCTTCCGACTGGGATTCCACCACGCGCCACGCTGAAGATCGCGTTAACGGGACGCGCGCGATTCGCACGATCGTCCCGCTCCGTCAGCGTCGCCGCGCGCTCGTCGGACGATGCCGCCTATTCGGCTGCATCCACGTAGAGCTTGCCGCCCTCGGCCAGGAACTCGCGGGACTTCTCCGCCATGCCCGCCTCGCGCTCGGCGCTGGTCAGGATCGGCGCGGTGTTCAACACCTCGCCGGCCGCCTCCATGGCCAGAACCTCGGCGCGCAGGTCCTGCGTGATCTTCATCGAGCAGAACTTCGGTCCGCACATCGAACAGAAATGCGCGACCTTGTGAGCGTCCTTGGGCAGGGTCTCGTCGTGGTAGGCGCGCGCCGTGTCCGGGTCGAGGCCGAGGTTGAACTGGTCCTCCCAGCGGAAGTCGAAGCGCGCCTTGGACAGGGCGTCGTCGCGCAGCTGCGCCGCGGGGTGGCCCTTGGCGAGGTCGGCGGCGTGCGCGGCGATCTTGTAGGTGATGACGCCGGTCTTCACGTCGTCACGGTTGGGCAGGCCGAGATGCTCCTTCGGCGTGACGTAGCAGAGCATCGCGCAGCCGAACCAGCCGATCATCGCAGCCCCGATGCCGGAGGTGATGTGGTCGTAGCCCGGCGCGATGTCGGTGGTCAGCGGGCCCAACGTATAGAACGGCGCCTCGCCGCACTCGGCCAGCTGCTTCTCCATGTTGACCTTGACCTTGTGCATCGGCACGTGGCCCGGTCCCTCGATCATCGTCTGGCAGCCCTTGTTCCAGGCGATCTTGGTCAGCTCGCCCAGGGTCTCCAGCTCGGCAAACTGCGCCGCGTCGTTGGCGTCGGCGATCGAGCCGGGGCGGAGGCCGTCGCCCAGCGAGAACGAGACGTCGTAGGCGCGGCAGATGTCGCAGATTTCCTCGAAGCGCTCGTAGAGGAACGATTCGCGGTGTCCGGCCAGGCACCAGCGCGCCATGATCGAGCCGCCGCGGGAGACGATGCCGGTGACGCG
>CAZZZJ010000080.1:0-6209 GCA_964658355.1 Beijerinckiaceae bacterium | reverse complement strand
AGCATCTGCTCGCGGCAGAGGTTCTCGCGGTGGGCGACGTAGATCATCTCCTCGGTGACGATCCCGGCGCGGGCGAACTCGTACTGCGTGACCATCTGGTTCGGGCCGGCCTTGCGGATGGTCCGCTCGGCGGGGCAGGGGGCCACGAGCTTGTCGGCGGCCACGAAGCCGTTGTCCTCGGGCTTGACGATGCGCGGCTGCACGGCGGCGTAGTCGCGCTTCGCGATCCAGGGATCGCGCAGGGTCGGCAACCCCTTGGCGAGGTCGATGCGGGCGTCGGTCTCGGTGTAGGGTCCCGACGGGTCGTAGACGCGCACCGGCGCCTCGTTCGGATCGGTCAGCACGATCTCGCGGAACGGCACCCGGATGTCGTCGCGGCCGGCGACGCTCGCATAGACCTTGCGCGAGCCGGTCACCGGACCCGTGGTCACGGTCTCGGGGCTTCCCTTCACGTCTTTGGACAGGACGGGCGCGTTCATCGTGGATCTCCCGGCATTTGGGGCGACCCGACACGATGCGACGGAGTTGCGATGAAGCGGCAAGCGCCAGGTCAGGCGCCGCAGGTTCCCGTCCCTCCGCCGGTACGAGCCGGATCAGGTTCAAGGGTCAGGACGTCGCGTCCACTCTCAGCCCCGGATGCGGGGCCCCCCTCGGAATGGTTCGAATCTCCGCGCGCCGCCGGGCTTTGTCAACGTGCAGACGCGGCGATGACGCTATGGACAGGTTTGAGCGTCGCCGCGCATGCGGCGAGGCCCGGTGTGGCGTCGCACCGTCGAAACCTGCGGAGACCCATGCGAATCGTGTTCGTCCTGGCGGGCTGCGCCGTCGGCCTCGGCGCCCTGCTGCTCGGGGCGCTCGTCCTCTTCCAGCGCTCCCTGATCTATCCCGGCGCCTTCTCCGCCGGCCCGCGGGCACGGCTGCCGGTGCCGCCGGGCACGCAATCCCTCTCGCTCGCGACCGCGGACGGCGAGCGGCTCCATGCCCTGTGGCGGGCTCCGCGACCCGGCTGCGGGATCGTCGTCAGCTTCCACGGCAACGGCTCGCGCCCGGAGCCTGCGGCCGCGCGCTTCTCCAGCGCGCCCTGGTCCGGCGCCGGCTGGGGCGTGCTGGCGATCGCCTATCGCGGCTATCCCGGCTCGACCGGCGCGCCGACGGAGGATGGGCTGATCGCCGACGGTCTGGCCGCCGTCGCGGAGGCGGTGCGGCGCGCGCCCGGTGCGCCGATCCTGCTGCATGGGCATTCCCTCGGCGGGGCCGTGGCGGTCGCGGTGGCCGAGCGGGTGCCGCATCTCGGCCTCTATCTCGAGGCCCCGTTCGACTCGCTGCCCGGCATCGTACGCCTCGCCTTCCCGTTCGCTCCGACGATGGTCCTGCGCGACACCTGGCGGTCCGACATACGCATCGCGCGGGCCGGAGGGCCGGTGCTGATCGTCCACGGTTCGCAGGACGGCGTCGTTCCGGCGAAGCTCGGGCTGCGGCTCGCGACGGCGGCCGGACGGAAGGCCCGCTTTGAGCCGATCGCGGGCGATCACATCTCGATCCTCGGGAGCCGCGACCGCCTGGCGGAGACCGCGTTCGGAGACCCGATCCGGGCGCGCTGCCCGATGCCGGCCGCCGTGACGCCGTGACGCCGCGCCGAGGTTTTCCGGCAAACCCATATCGCCGCGTGGGGTCGACGCGGAAGGAGGCGAGGCGGTGGGGCGACGCGAGCGGCGCTGGCGCGACGACGATCCGGGGATGCTGGCGCGCATTCCCGAGCCCGTGATCTGCCCGCTCTGCGAGCGGCCGATCCCGTTGCGAGCCCGATCCAGCCTGCATCACCTCGTGCCGAAGCTGAAGGGCGGCACCCACGGGACGACCGTCCGGCTGCATCAGGTCTGCCACTCGGCGATCCATGCCCGGCACAGCGAAGCGGAGCTCGCGCGCCGTCTCGCCGATGTCGGCGCGCTGCGGGCGGATCCGGAGATCGCGCGCTTCGTCGCCTGGGTGCGGACCAAGCCCGACGATTTCCACGCCGCCACTCGGATGACGCGGGATCGCCGCGCCACGAAGCGCAAGGGCTGATCGAAGTCCGGCCGATGCGGTTTACCCGCCGTTCGCCATGCTGCGCGATGCCGCGGCCCGGCTCAGGCGGCCTTTACGCATCTCGCTCCAGGCTTGCGGCCGCGGTGCAGGTCGGTGGGGGCGATGATGGCGGGAGCGGCTTTGCCGGGGGATGCGGTGCGGCTCGCCTGGGTCGACGTCGCCAAGGGGATCTGCATCCTCCTCGTCGTGATGATGCATTCCACCCTCGGTACCGGCGAGGCGATGGACGGCGAGGGCTTCCTCCACACGGTGGTGAGCTTCGCGAAACCCTTCCGGATCCCGGACTTCTTCCTGCTCTCCGGCCTGTTCGTCGGCCGGGTGATCGATCGCGACTGGCGCCTGTTCGCGGACCGACGCGTCGTCCACTTCGCCTACTTCTACGGTCTCTGGGTCGTCATCCAGTCGCTCGCGAAATACCCTGCGATCGTCGGCGATGCCGGGCCGGGCGCCTTCGCGGCCCACCTCCTGCACGCGCTCGTCGAGCCGTACTCGACCTTGTGGTTCATCTACCTGCTCGCCGTGTTCTCGGTGGCGACCAAGCTGCTGCGGCGCCTGCCGGCAGCCGTGCTGCTGGCCGGCGCAGCCCTGCTGCAGATCGTGCCGATCGAGACTTCCTCCACGCTGCTGGAGGAATTCTGCGCCCGCTACGTCTACTTCGTCGCCGGATACCTCTTCGCCGGGCGCATCTTTACCCTCGCGGACCGGGTGGTCCGCAATCCCGGACGGGCCGTCGCGGCCCTCCTGCTCTGGGCGGGGATCGAGGCGTGGCTCGCCTTCACGCCGACGACGCTCCCCGGATACCCGACGCTGGCCGCCCTGCCGCTCCTCAGCCTCTTTCTCGGGTGCGCCGGCGCGCTCGCCATCGTCGCTTGCGCCGCGCTTTTGGCGGCGGCCGGAGGCCCTGTCGCCGCGGCGCTGAGAACCTGCGGAAACCGCTCGATCGCGATCTATCTCGCCTTCTTCCTGCCGATGGCCGCGACGCGGACGCTTCTGGTCAAGACCGGTCTGATCACCGATGTCGGTCTCGCGAGTCTGACGGTGATGGCGGTCGCGGTGATCGTTCCCCTCGCCCTGGAGCGTGCGGTCCGCGGCACCGTGCTCGGATACCTGTTCGTCCGTCCGAAGGCGTTCCACCTCGCGAGTGGACCGCGGACGCGCGATCCGGCGCTCCGCCCGGCTTGAGGCGCTGTAGGGTCAGCCCGGACGAGGCGGCGGACGGGAGCTCCGGCGGAAGGCTCAGGCCACGAAATGCACGCCCAGCCGCCGCCCGTCGCGTCGGACGACGCGACAACGGCGCGGCGGTTCGTAGGCGGTCACCGTCAGCGTGAACCGGTCCGGCACGACGATTTCCGCCGCGACCTCGACCTGAGCGCCGGTTTCGGACAGGTCCCAGACGAGACACTCGACCGCATCCGATCCCGCTTCCGCGACGAGGCTCGCGACCTGGAAGGCGTCCCTGCGCGGAGTGGCGCGTCGATTGTCGCTCATGGCATCGCCCGAAGAATGAGGGGGACAGCGCATCGTGCTCGCCTGCGCTTAGCAAAGGCCGGGTCCGGCGCCAAAGCCCGGAGCTTCGCGGACGCCGGACGCGTAAAACCCAAGCCCTTGATCCTCAACACCTTCTGAAAATCGGCGGTTAACATCCCTTAAACCCGCCGCATTTACCGTGCGGAACCGGGCCCTCGATCGCCGCCGCGCATTCTTCGCGTCGCGCGTCCCGGACCGGCCTCAGGACAGATCAGGACGCATGGCGAACGGACGCGGACGGGACGGCCGGGGCGAACCGAACTTCGACGTGCCGGAAGGGCGCGGCGCGGGTCGCGGCGCCGACCTGCGCCTGTCGCGGGCCGATCGCGCGGGAGGCGGCGTGGCGAGCGGTTCGAGCAGAGGACGGGACGGCGAGGATCGGGGCAGCCGCAGGGCGAAGCCGGCCGCGAAGAGCGGCGTTCGGCGAACCGGGTCGTCGAAGAAGGTCCGGCGGCGCTCGCTGCTCGGGCGCGTCGTCTACGCCGGATGGGTGCTCGGCCTCTGGGCCGTGGTCGGCATCGCCGGGCTCATCGCCTACCATGCCTCGCAGCTTCCGCCCATCGACCAGCTCAGCGTTCCCAAGCGCCCGCCGAACATCGCGATCCTGGCCAGCGACGGCTCGCTGCTCGCGAACCGCGGCGAGACCGGCGGCCGCGTCGTCGGCATCAAGGAGTTGCCGTCCTACCTGCCGCGCGCCTTCGTGGCGATCGAGGACCGGCGCTTCTACAACCATTTCGGCGTCGATCCGGTCGGCATCCTGCGCGCCATCGGCCAGAACCTGACGCGGCGCGGCGTCGCCCAGGGCGGCTCGACCCTGACGCAGCAGCTCGCCAAGAACCTCTTCCTCACCCCCGAACGCTCGGCCTCACGAAAGATCCAGGAGGCGATCCTCGCCCTGTGGCTGGAGCACAAGTACACCAAGGACGAGCTGCTCGAACTCTATCTGAACCGGGTCTATTTCGGTGCCGGCGCCTATGGCGTCGAAGCCGCGGCCCAGCGCTATTTCGGCAAGCCGGCCAAGAACGTCAGCGTCGCCGAGGCCGCGATGCTCGGCGGCCTGGTCCAGGCACCGTCGCGGCTGGCGCCGAACCGCAACCTTCCGGCGGCGCAGGCGCGTGCCGCCCAGGTGGTGGCGGCGATGCAGGAGCTCGGCTTCATCACCGCCCAGGATGCAAAGGTCGCGCTCGCCCAGCCGGCTCGTCCGGCGAGCGTGCGTGGCGGCGGCTCGGCGAACTACGTGGCCGATCTGGTGATGGACGTGCTCGACGATTTCGTCGGCACGATCGAGGGCGACATCGTCGTCCAGACCACGGTCGATACCAACCTCCAGGCGACCGCCGAGAAGGCACTCGTCGACGAGCTGAACGCCAAGGGCGGCCGCTACAATGTCGGCCAGGGCGCGCTGGTCTCGATGCGGCCGGACGGCGCGATCCGCGCGCTGATCGGCGGGCGCGACTACGCCCAGAGCCAGTTCAACCGCGCGACCACCGCCAAGCGCCAGCCCGGCTCCTCGTTCAAGCCCTTCGTCTACCTCGCGGCCGTCGAGCGTGGCGCGACGCCGGATACGGTGAAGGAGGACGCGCCGATCAAGATCGGCAACTGGCAGCCCGAGAATTACTCGCACCGGTACGAGGGGCCGGTGACGCTCCGCACCGCGCTCGCCCTGTCGCTGAACACGGTCGCCGTGCGACTCGGGCAGGAAGTCGGCGCCAAGGCAGTCGTGCAGACGGCGCAGCGGCTCGGCATCACCTCGCCTCTGCAGGCCAACGGTTCGATCGCGCTCGGCACCTCCGAGGTGACGCCCCTGGAGATGGTCGGCGCCTACGGCGCCTTCGCCAACGGCGGCAACGGCGTGATCCCCTACGTCGTCGCCGGCGTGAAGAGTGCCGACGGCAAGGTCCTGTACAAGCGTGGCGACGGCGGGCTCGGCCGCGTGATCGATCCGAACGCGGTCGGCATGATGAATGCGATGATGCACGAGACCTTCGTGATCGGTACCGCCAAGAAGGGCGAGATCCCGGGCTGGGATCTTGCCGGCAAGACCGGCACCAGCCAGGATTTCCGCGACGCCTGGTTCATCGGCTACTCGGGTAGCCTGGTGACCGGTATCTGGCTCGGCAACGACGACGGCGAGCCCACCAAGAAGGCATCGGGCGGGAACCTGCCGGTCGAGATCTGGAAGACCTACATGACGGTGGCGCTGAAGGGGCAAGCGCCGGTTCCGCTGCCCGGGCTGAACCGCTGGCGCAAGGCGCCCGAGACCACGGCCTCGGTGGCGAGCGCTCCGGGTCCGGCCGGCATCCTCGGCCAGCTGTTCGGCGATCCGCCGGCTCCGGCGCCCGGCACGACCGCCGCTCCCAGACCGCAAGCCCGCGGCTCGGACAATCGCAACTTCATCGAGAAGCTCTTCGGCGTCGGTGACTGAGCGGGGAGCTCGGCGCGGTCGCCGCGCCGATCACAGCATCGGAAGGGTCCGTGGCCGCGGGCCGCGCGGGAACTGCGCTTCGATCATCGCGATCTCGGCTGCGTTGAGATGGAGCGCGCCCCCGCCGGCATTCTCGACGGCGCGCGCCGCGCGGCCGGTCTTGGGGATCGTG
>CAZZZJ010000079.1:0-10518 GCA_964658355.1 Beijerinckiaceae bacterium | reverse complement strand
GGAGCGACGGCGAGCGGAGGCCGGACCGGCCGTGCGTCCGGCCTGGGCCGGCCGCGGCTACGCGCGCCTCCTCTACGAGACCGTCGAGCAGGCCGACGAGGGCTGCGATTTCGGCTTCATGCGCGCAGAACGCGAGCCCGGCTGACGTCAGGGTCCTTCAGCGTTCCGCACCCGGCAGGGCGATCTCGGCGCGCAGGCCCCCCTGCGGCAGGGTCGCGAGACGGATCTCGCCGCCATGCGCGCGGATCGCCGAGCGCGCGATGGCGAGGCCGAGCCCGGTGCCGCCGGTCTCGTCGTTGCGCGAATCGTCGAGCCGGGCGAAGGGCTCGAACATCGCCTCGACCCGGTCCGCGGGGATGCCCGGCCCGTCGTCCTCGACCCGGATGCGCACCTCCGCTCCGTCGCGATCGAGGAGGATGCGGGCGCATCGGCCGTAGCGGATCGCGTTCCCGACGAGGTTGTCCAAGGCCCGCCGCAGGGCGTCGGGCCGGCCTGAGAACGGCAGGGTCTCGGGCGCCGACAGGGTGACGTCGCGGCCGAGGGCGACGTGGTCCGCGACGAGCGTCCGCGTCAGCGCGGCGAGGTCCACGGGGCCGCTCGCCTGCGAGGCGGCATCGTCCCGGGCGAACGTCAGCGTCGCCTCCACCATCCGCTTCATCTCGCCCAGCGTCCGAACCATGCCGGCGCGCAGGTCCTCGTCCTCCACCATCTCCGCACGCAGCCACAGCGAGGCGATCGGCGTGCGCAGGTCGTGGCTCACGGCGGCCAGCATCCGGGTGCGGTCGTCGACATAGGCCCTGAGCCGCGCCTGCATCCGGTTGAAGGCGATCGTCATCGTCCGCAATTCCTCCGGTCCCGATTCCGGAAGCGGCGCGACCAGAGTTCCGCGCCCGGCCTCCTCGGCCGCCTGCGCCAGGGCGGTCACCGGCCCGACGACCCCGCGGAGCGCCAGGCCCACCACCGCGAGCACGGCGACGACGCTGGCGCCGATCTGGAACAGGCCGATCCGCATCCAGGGCGGCGTCGGCAGCGCCACCGGCGCCTCGCCGTTGAGCCAGCGCCCGTCGGCGAGATGCACCGAGACCTGGAGCGCCTCGGGCTTGGCCCGCCGCCGGTCGGCGGTGGCGTCGTCGGCGACGTCACGCTCGACCAGGAGCAACCGGGCCTCGCTCGCGCCGGCATGGAGCCTGCGGTCGAGGCCGCGCGCGAGCCGGGCCTCATCGTCGTCCATGGCGCCGTCGGGGACGAGGCTCGCCGTGCCGATCGCGAAGCGGTAGCGCGGCGAGTTGAAGGCCGCGATGGTGCCCGGCACCGCGTCCGCCGGCACCGTGTCGAGCAGGCGGACGAGGGTGGCGACGCGGTCGATCACCTGGGTGCGGCCGGCCGCGCGCCCGACGCGGGTCGCCTCGCTGGCGAACATCGCGAAGGCGGCGACTTGCGCCGTGACCACCGCCAGCACCAGGAGCAGCGCCAGCTGCCCGACGAGCGAGCGCGGCACGAGGCGGTTCACCGGACCTCCCGCACGTCGGTGGCGAAGACGTAGCCGCCGCCCCACACCGTCTTGAGCAGCTCGGGATGGGCCGGGTCGCGCTCGAGCTTGCGCCGCAGCCGGCTGACCTGGTTGTCGATGCTGCGGTCGAAGGCCTGGGCCGTGCGCCCGCTCGTCAGGTCGAGGAGCTGGTCGCGCGACAGCACCACGCGCGGGCGGCGCACCAGCGCCGCGAGCAGGCGGAACTCCGCGGTGCTGAGCACGACCGCCTCGCCCGCCTCGTCGACGAGCTCGCGCCGGTCGCCGTCGAGGATCCAGCGGTCGAAGGCGAGGCGCCGGGCGCCGGGCTCCGCGCGCTCCCGCGGCAGGGCGGCGGCACGGCGCAGGAGGTTCTTGATCCGCGCGAGCAGTTCCCGCGGGTCGAAGGGTTTGGTCACGTAATCGTCCGCACCGATCTCCAGGCCGACGATCCGGTCGGTCTGCTCGGCCATGGCCGTCAGCAGGATCACCGGCGTGTCGTGCACCTCGCGGATGTGGCGGCAGAGCGAGAGCCCGTCCTCGCCGGGCATCATCACGTCGAGGACGACGAGGTCGATGGCGCTGGTCCCGAGGATCGAGCGCGCGGCCGCGGCGTCGGCCGCCACGCTCACCCGCAGGTCGTGGCGGCGCAGGTAGGCGGCCAGGGGATCGCGGATGTCGCGGTGGTCGTCGACGACCAGCAGGTGGGCAGCGTCCATGTCGTCGAGCCTTTCACCGCCCGATCCTAGCGGCCGGTGGCGACGAATCGTCATAAAACAACGTCGCAAGATGTAACCGGCTGCCGCGGCTGCGACAGCTCGGCACGAAAGTCTTCGTCCGCGGGATCGTTGCGCGACAGGTCGGGGCTAAGGGTTCGACTCGTGCCGGGTGCAGGCGCTCTCGGGAGGGTCGAAGCGATGACGACGGACGCGGTCCTGGCGCTCAACAGGTTCGGCATCGGCGCACGGCCGGGCGAGACCGCCGGGATCGTCGGCGATCCCCGCGGCTGGCTCACGGCGCAGCTGGCGCAGGCCCCGATGGCGCTGATCGTCGATCCGGCCCTCCTGCCCTCGGACGCGGCGGCCCGGAGCCTCGCACGAGCCAGAAGCGCCAGGCGGGCGCAGGCAGCGACCGGGGTCGCGGCCACCGACGCCGCGGCGATGCCGGGCGCGACCGCGGAGCTGACGGCCGATCCCGCACGGGTGCGGCGTGCGATCTATCGCGCCGAAGTCGAGGCGCGGCTCGCGCACGGCGCGGCGACGGAGGCCGGATTCGTCGAGCGCCTGGCGCTGTTCTGGGCGAACCACTTCGCGGTCTCGATCGACAAGGGGCCGGTCCACGTCCTCGCCGGCGCCTTCGAGCGCGAGGCGATCCGCCCGCACGTGCTCGGGCGCTTCGCCGACATGCTCCGGGCCGTGCAGTGCCATCCCGCGATGCTGGTCTACCTCGACAACCAGCGCTCGGTCGGCCCCGGATCGCCGGCCGGCGCCCGGCGCAACCTCGGTCTCAACGAGAATCTCGCCCGCGAGACGCTGGAACTGCATACGCTCGGCGTCGACGCCGGCTACGCCCAGGCCGACGTCACGGCGCTTTCCGGCATCCTCACCGGCCGGGGCTGGGTGCCGCCGCGGGCGGACCGGCCGGATGCCGGACGGTTCCTGTTCAGCGCGAACCGGCACGAGCCCGGCCCGGCTTTCGTCCTCGGTCGGCGCTACGAGCCGGGCGGTATGGAGCAGGGCGACGCGGTTCTCGACGCGCTCGCCCGTCACCCGGCGACCGCCCGCCACCTCGCGCGCAAGCTCGCGATCCACTTCATCGCCGACGATCCCCCGGAGAGCGCGGTGACGCGGCTCGCGACCGCCTATCGCGACAGCGACGGCGACCTCGCCGCGGTGGCCGCCGCGCTTGTCGCGGCGCCGGAGGCGTGGGACCCGGCGCCGCGCAAGCTCAAGACGCCCTACGAGTTCGTGCTGAGCGCGGTCCGTCTCGTGCCCGGCGCCGAGCGGCGCGGCGGCCGGGTGCTGCGCGCCCTCGCCGCCTTCGGGCAGCGCACCTTCGCGCCGCCGAGCCCGCGCGGATGGCCGGACGCCTCCGCCGAATGGCTCGCGCCGCACGCCTTCAAGGCGCGGATCGACTGGGCGGCCGAGGCCTGCGAGCGGGCGCCGCCCGCGGGCAACCCCGTCGCGCTGGCCGAGGACGCGTTCGGACCGCTGCTCTCGGCGCCGACCCGGCGCGAGATCGCCCGGGCCGAGACCGGGGCGCAGGGCCTCGCCCTCCTCCTGATGAGCCCGGAATTCCAGCGGAGATAGGACGATGCCCTTCCACCTCCCGACTTGCGGAAGCCTGCCGACCCGCCGCGGCCTGCTCGTCGCCGGTTCGACGCTCGCGGTCTCGGGGCTGATGCCGCGCATCGCGTCGGCCGCGACCCGCGACCCGCGCTTCGTCTTCGTGATCCTGCGCGGCGCCCTCGACGGACTCGCCTTCCTTCCGCCGGTCGGCGACCCGGCCTATGCGGGTCTGCGCGGCCCGCTGGCGCTGCCGGCCTCGGGCGACGGCGCGGCCCTGCCGCTCGGCGGGCCGTTCGGCCTCAACCCGAACCTGCCGGTCCTCAAGGGGCTGTTCGAGGCCCGCGAGGCGCTGATGCTGCACGCGGTGGCGACGCCGTATCGCGAGCGCTCGCATTTCGACGGGCAGGACGTGCTGGAGAACGGCACCCCGAGCCCGAACGGCAGCGCGACCGGCTGGCTCAACCGGGCGGCCGCCCTGCTGCCGTCCGCAGGCCCCGCCCGCGGGCGCGACCTCTTCGCCTGCGGCGCGACGGTGCCCCTGGTGATGCGCGGACCCGCCCCGGTGATGAGCTGGTCGCCCGGCGACCTGCGCGCGCCCCTCGACGACACCGTGATGTGTCTGGAGCGCCTCTACGGCGAGCGCGACCCGCAACTCCTGGCGGCGCTCACGGAGAGCAACCGCCTCGACGCGATGCTTGCCCAGGGCCCCTCCGGAGGCGAAGGCCCCGGCCGGTCCTACGCGACCCTGGCGGCCGCGGCGGGCCGGGTGCTCGCCCGTCCCGACGGGCCGCGTATCGCCACCCTGGCGCTGGATGGCTGGGACACCCACGCCGCGGAGGGACCGGCCTCGGGCCGCCTCGCCCACCTCCTCAAGGCCCTCGACGATGCGCTGGCGGCGCTGAAGGCGGAGCTCGGGCCGGCCTGGGGGGAGACCGTGGTCGCCGTCGCCACCGAGTTCGGTCGCACCGCGCACGCCAACGGCACGGACGGGACCGACCACGGCACCGCGGCGGCCGCCTTCCTCGCCGGCGGTGCGGTGGCCGGCGGGCGGGTCGTCGCCGACTGGCCGGGGCTTACGCCCTCCGCCCTGCTCGAAGGCCGGGACCTGCGTCCGACGGCGGACCTGCGCGCCGTTCTGAAGGGCGTCCTGCGCGACCATCTCGGCCTGCCGGACCGGGCGCTGTCCGAAACCGTCTTCCCGGGCAGCGGAGCCGTCGCACCGATGCGCGACCTCCTCGCCTGATCACCTCGCGGGTGATCGCCGGTCCTCGTGACACGCACCGCGCCGTCCACGTGGCAGCGCGGACTTCGATCGCGCGATCGCGTGCTATCCGACCCGCCCGGCGAGATGCAGGAGGATGCCGGCCGCAGAGCAGGCCGCCAGAGTCGGGATCACCCCGGCCTTGAACCGGAACACCGCCACGAGGGCGGCCAGGGCCAGGAGCAGCGCCCACGGATTCAGGCTTGCGAGCACGGGCAGGTCGAGGCGGATCGGGCCGAAGGCGACGGGTTCGAGCGTGGCGAACACCGTGTGCAGCGCGAACCAGACCGCGAGGTTCAGGATCACGCCGACCACGGCCGCCGTGATCGCCGAGAGCGCGCCGGCCAGCGCCCGGTCGCCGCGCAGGCGCTCGACGTAAGGCGCGCCGACGAAGATCCAGAGGAAGCACGGCGCGAACGTCACCCAGGTGGTGAGCAGGCCGCCGAGCGTTCCTGCGAGGAGCGGCGGCAGGCTGCCAGGATTGCGGAACGCGGCGAGGAAGCCGACGAACTGCGTGACCATGATCAGCGGTCCCGGCGTCGTCTCGGCCATGCCGAGCCCGTCGAGCATCTCGCCGGGCCGGAGCCAGCCGAAATGCCCCACCGCCTGCTGCGCGACGTAGGCCAGGACCGCGTAGGCGCCCCCGAAGGTCACCAACGCCATCTTCGAGAAGAACAGGGCGATCTGCCCGAACACGTCCTCGGGGCCGAGGAGGCCGACGATCGCGGCGACCGGCAGAAGCCAGAGCGCGGCCCAGATCGCCGCCGTCGTGAGCGTGCGCGCAGGGCCGCTCCGCTCCTGCGGCAGCGCGTCGTCGCCGATGAGATACGGCCCCGCTTGCACCCTGTCGGCCTTGCCGTGGCCGCCGCCGACCCGGAACTGCGGCAGGCCGGCCCGGCCGCCGAGATAACCGACGAGGCCGGCCGTCAGCACGATCAACGGGAACGGCAGGTCGAACAGGAAGAGGGCGACGAACGAGGCCGCCGCCAGCGCGACCATCGGCGGGCTCTTCAGGGCGCGCCGGCCGATGCGCAGCACCGCCTCGGCGACGATGGCGAGCACCGCCGCCTTCAGCCCGAAGAACAGACCGGCGACGAGACCGGCATTGCCGGAGAGCGCGTAGACCCAGCTCAGCGCCATGATCGCGACGAGGCCCGGCAGCACGAACAGCCCGCCCGCGACGAGCCCGCCGCGGGTGCCGTGCATCAGCCAGCCGATATAGGTCGCGAGCTGCTGCGCCTCCGGCCCCGGCAGGAGGGTGCAGAAGTTCAGCGCGTGCAGGAAGCGGTCCTCGGAGATCCAGCGGCGCTCCTCGACCAAAATGCGGTGCATCACCGCGATCTGCCCGGCCGGACCGCCGAACGACAGCGCCGCGACGCGACCCCAGACGGGGACGGCCTCCGCGAGCGTGACCCGCTGCGGCGCGGCGGGTCCGGTGGGCGGGATCGCGGGGCCGTCGTCCATGTCGGGGTTTTCGCCTTTCGAGGATCCTGCCGCTGCGACGGGTGCGCTACGCGGGAACACGCGAGGCCAGCACCTTGTCGATGCGGCGCCCGTCCATGTCGACCACCTCGAAGCGCCAGCCCCCGGCCTCGAAGGCGTCGCCCGCCGCAGGGATCCGGCCGAGTTCGAAGATCACGTAGCCCGCCAGCGTCGTGAAGTCGTCGGACACCGGCGTCTCGGCGAGCGCGAGGCGCTCGAACGCCTGTCGGGCCGGGATCATCCCGTCGATCAGGAGCGAGCCGTCGGCACGCTCGACCACGTCGGGCTCCTCGCCGGGCTCCGGGATGTCGCCGGCGATGGCCTCCAGCAGGTCCGTCTGCGTGACGATGCCCTCCAGGGTGCCGTACTCGTCGACCACCACGGCCATGCGCATCGGCTGGCTCTGGAAGGTCTCGAGCACGGCCAGGATCGTCATGCTCTCGTGCACGACGATCGGCGGCTGCGTCGCGGTCGTCAGGTCGATCGCCTTCCCGTCGAGCACCTGGTCGAGCAGGTCTTGCTTGCGCACCACCCCGACGAGCTCGTCGACGTGGCCCCGGCTGACGACGACCTGGGCGTGCTCGCAGGCCCGCACGGCCTTGAGGATGGCGTCCTGCTCCGCGTCGGCATCGACCCAGTCGACCTCGTGGCGCGGGGTCATGATGTCGCTGACCCGCCGCTCGCCGATGGCGAAGATCCGCTCCACCGCCTCCTGCTGCACCTCGCGGATCAGGCCGGCCTCCTGGCTCGCCTGGATCAGCAGGTTGAGTTCCGCGGTCGAGTGCAGCGAGCCCTCCCCGTGCCCTGGCCGGAGCCCGAA
Source organism: Beijerinckiaceae bacterium (assembly GCA_964658355.1). Lineage (GTDB taxonomy): Bacteria > Pseudomonadota > Alphaproteobacteria > Rhizobiales > Beijerinckiaceae > Methylobacterium. The sequence goes on along the minus strand of CAZZZJ010000079.1, from coordinate 3,160 downwards.
CAGCCGGAGCACGCCGTTGCCGAGGCCGTTCAGGAACAGGATCGCCGGCCGGAAGACGAACAGGAACAGACCCAGGGGGCGGACCACCGCCAGCGCGGTCCGTTCGCTGCGCTGGAGCGCGAGGCTCTTCGGCGCGAGCTCGCCCAGCACGATGTGCAGGGACGTGATGACGGCAAACGCGACCGCCACCGCGATGGAATGGGCGGCGACCGGCCCCAGCGCCATCGGCAGCCCGTCGACCGCCGGGGCGATCAGGTGGGCGAGCGCCGGCTCGCCGACCCAGCCGAGCGCCAGCGACGACAGGGTGATCCCGAGCTGCGTGGCGGCCAGATGCGCATCGAGGCGGTCGGTCGCCCGCTGCAGCGCCGTCGCGTTCGCACGCCGCTCGGTGACCAGTTCGGCGACGCGGCTTCGGCGGACCGAGACCAGGGCGAACTCGGCCGCCACGAAGAACCCGTTGGCCAGCACCAGGACGAGGACCGCGAGCAGCCCCAGCGTGGTCGCCCATGCATCGTCGGAAATCGCCGTCTCCCGTCGCCTCGAACGCCACGCCATAGCAGCCGGAGCGCCGTCGGGCCACGTCCAAGGCGAAACGGTGGCAGCCCACCGTGCACGAAAGAAATGGAAACGATGCGTTTCCATCGTTTCCGTTTCAAATGTCGGAGGCGATCCTCAGATGGGGTCCATCGCGAGCGCCGGGCGGCGCTCGACAAGGAGCTACGCCATGTCCGAGATCGGCCTCCATCACGTCACCGCCTTCTCCGGCCCTGCGGCGCGCAACCGCGACTTCTACGCCCGCGTGCTCGGGCTGCGGCTCGTCAAGACCACCGTCAACTTCGACGACCCTGGTACCTACCACCTCTATTACGGCGACGAGGCCGGACGACCCGGCACGCTGCTGACCTTCTTCCCGATCGCGCACGCGGCGGCGGGCCGGCTCGGGACCGGCGAGACGCAGGAGATCGCGTTGCGGGTGCCGCGCGCCGCGATCGGATGGTGGCTCCATCGCTTCGTCGCGGGCGGAATCGACCACCAGGTGCCGCGGAGCGTGTTCGGCGAATCGACCCTGCGCTTCCGCGATCCCGACGGGATGCGGCTGGCGCTGGTCGGCGTCGCGGAAGCCGGCGCGGTACCCGCCTGGAACGGCGGCGGCGTGCCGGCCGAGCACGCCGTCCGCGGCCTCCACGGCGTCACGCTGCTCCTGGCCGATGCCGGGCCCACCTCCGCGATCCTCACCGACGGCCTCGGGTTCCGCGAGGCCGGACGCGAGGGCGCGTCGGTCCGCTACGCCGGCACCGCGGAGACGGGTGGATTCGTGACGCTCGGGACGGCGGCCGAAACCCTGCCGGGACGGCCGGGCGCCGGGTCGGTGCACCACATCGCCTTCCGGGCGGCCGACGACGCGGCGCAGGCGGCGATGGTGGACCGGCTCTCCACCCTCCACCGCCTCGCGGTGACCGAGCAGCGCGATCGCCAGTACTTCCGCTCGGTCTATTTCCGCGAGCCCGGCGGCGTGCTGTTCGAGATCGCCACGGACGGGCCCGGCTTCACCGTCGACGAACCGCTGGCGTCGCTGGGCAGCACCCTGAAGCTCCCGCCCGGCCTCGAACCGCACCGCGCGCGGATCGCGAGCGCCCTCCCGGATCTCGCCTGACCCATTGCCCCCGTCCCGCACGAATGCGGGACGGGGGCGGTTCCGCTTCCGTCTCGGAGTCCGCCATGTCCATCCCCGATCTCGGTTTCGTCCATCGCTTCGAGCCGGGCCGCCCGTCCGTCCGGCCCGTCCTCCTCCTGCACGGCACCGGCGGCGACGAGACCGACTTGCTGGCCCTCGGCCGCATGGTGGCGCCCGGCGCGGCCCTGCTGTCCCCGCGCGGCCCGGTTCTCGAAAACGGCATGCCGCGCTTCTTCCGCCGGCTGTCGGAGGGCGTCTTCGACGAAGCCGACATCCGCCGCCGGGCGGCCGACCTCGCCGGGTTCGTTCAGGCGTCGCGGGCCCGCTACGGGCTTGCCGCACCCCTGGCGCTCGGCTTCTCGAACGGCGCCAACATCGCCGCCGCGATGCTGCTGCTGCACCCCGAGTCGCTGGCGGGCGCGGGGCTGCTCCGGGCGATGGTGCCGCTCTCCGAGCCGCCGCCGGCGGATCTCGCCGGCCGGCCCGTGCTGATGCTGTCGGGTACGGCCGATCCGATCGTCCCGGCCGACAACGCGGCGCGACTGGCCGCCCTGCTCGCCGCGGCGGGCGCCCGCGTCGACCACGCCGTCGTCCCGGCCGGACACGGCCTGTCGCAGGCCGACGTCGCCCGCATCGGCGCCTGGATGACGGTGGAGGCGCCTCTGCCCTGACCGGATGGGTCCGTCCCGGCGGTTGCTGCGGCGCTTCTCCCGGTCCGAAGCCATCCCCGCGGCCGGCTCCCCATGACGGGGAGCCGGCGTATAGGGCGTGAGACGCCGTGCTCCGGGACCGGAGGCGGGACGCAAGGATCGAGAGCATTCCATGGCCGCCGAACTCGCCGCAAGGCTGCGACTGGCCGCCGCCGCCGGGCGGCGCCACGCCGAGAATTTCGTCGCTCCGGTCGGCGCGGACGCCCTCCCCTGGACGGTGGTCGCCACGTTCGACGCCGAGATCCGCGGCTCGGTCGAGCGCGACCGGCGGATCGAGGATGAACGGGATCGCGTGCTGATCGCGGCCGTCAACCTGGCCGAGAGCCGGCCGGAGGATGGCGCCGAGGCGATCGCCTCCGCCCGTGACCACCTGGTCGCGGCGATCGATTATCTGGAACAGGCTGTGTTGCGGTTCGGCATCGTCAACCGAGCCGGCGCGAAGCGCGGCTTCGGCACGGCGGGCCTGCCGGTCGCCGCGACGACGTGAGAACCGGACCCGTCGAGGGGCACGAGGCGGGTGGTTCGGCCGTCGCCGCCTCGGTTCGATGGCGCGAGCGGCCGTGTCGATCGGTCCGCGATCTCCGCTGCACGGCAACGGCCGGATGACGCCGGTAGACCGGATCCGCCCTGCCAACGGGCCCGGACATGCGACGCCCGCAGACCCGTCGCGAGCGCTACCCCGCCGCGAGCAGCCAATTGCAGAAGGCCCGGACGGCCGGATCGTCCGCACGCGCTTCCGGGACGTAGGTGAAGTAGCTCCTTGCCGGCAGCGCGG
>CAZZZJ010000078.1:5571-10712 GCA_964658355.1 Beijerinckiaceae bacterium | reverse complement strand
TCCCACACGTCGACGCCGAGGATCGGCTTGGCGCCGTGGACCAGCGGGTTCTCGCCGTTCGGGGTCTTCATGATGGCGAGCTTGCCGTCCTTGACCGCGAGCCAGGCCCAGCCCGAGCCGAACTGGCCGATTCCGGCCTGAATGAAGTCCGCCTTGAACTTCTCCGCGCCGCCGAGATCCTCGTCGATCTTCTTGGCGATCGCGCCCGGGATCGCGCCGCCGCCGTTGGGCTTCATCCACTGCCAGAAGTGCAGGTGGTTGAAGTGCTGGCCGGCGTTGTTGAACAGCGGCTGGTTGTTGCCGTAGGACGCCTTGACGATCTCCTCGACGCTCTTGCCTTCGAGGCCGGTGCCTTCGAGCAGCTTGTTGCCGGTGTCGACATAGGCCTTGTGGTGCTTGTCGTGGTGGAACTCGAGGGTTTCCTTCGACATGTACGGGGCCAGCGCGTCGTAGGCGTAGGGCAGTTCCGGCAGGGTGAAGGTCATGGGATTCTCCGTCTTGTCGAGGTCGTGTGGACGGGCGCCCGGCCATCGGCCGCGCACCGCGCTCGACGGGGCAACGATCCGGTAGGTAAGTCGGTGCCGCCGCCGCGGCAACGCCGGACCGGGCACGAAGTCCGTGGAAACCGCCACGCTGTACTGCCGGCCGTCGACCGGTTCCGATTTGCAAAACCCGGACAAGGTCTTACTACGGCTTCAGCGTATCCGGCCCCGACTTCGAGAGTTCCATGATCGTTGCGCTGTTCGCGCTCAGTGCCGCCATGGTGATCGGTGGTGTCGTCGCGGTGATCCAGGGGTTTCCCTTCGTCCGCCTCGAGAGCGGATTGTCGATGGTGATCGCCGGCGCGACCGTCGCCTCGGCCGGCGCGGTGCTCTCCGGTCTCGCCGTGGTGGCGATGGGCCTGCGCCGGGTGGCCCACGCCTTCGACGCCCGCCGCATCGTCGACGCCATCGGCACGATGCAGGATGGGATCCGCTTGCCGCCGGCAGCGCCCGCGCCGCCGCCGAGCGCGCAGGTCCCTTCCGCGCCGATCGACCCGGCGCCCGCCCGCCCGACCCTGCCGAGCGTCCTGGTTCCCGCCACCGCCGCCGGCCTGCTCGGCGGCCAGAGCCGCACCGACCCGGTCTTCGCGGAGTCCTATGCCGAGCCGGTCATCCCCGATCCGGCGCCTGCCGAGTCGATCGCCGCCGCCCCGATTGCGGCCGAGTCGCATCCCGAGCCGGAACTGCCGCTCCCGGGCCTGACGCCGCCGGAGCCCGAGCCGGCTCCGCCCGTCGCGCCGCCTCCGCCCCCGCCCGAGCCGGAGGACGACCTGTTCGCGGCGCCCGAGCCGCCGGCGCTGCGTCCGAGCCTCGACGTCGAGGCCCCCCCGGAGGCCGTCCACGAGGCGCCCGAGCCCGTGCCGGAGCCCGCCGCGCGCGAAACCGTCGGCCGCTACGCCTCGGGCGGCAACACCTACGTGATGTACGCCGATGGCGCGATCGAAGCGGAAACACCGCAGGGCCGTTTCAGCTTCGCCTCCCTCGACGAGCTGAAGGCCTTCGTCGAGGCCGGCGGCGAAGCTGGCAGTCGCGGCGCGGCCTGAGGGTTTCGCGGCGGCGGACAGCGACGAGGCCTTCGCCCCGTCTCACCCCGGCGGTTCGAGGTTGCCGATCCGCACCGGGATCGGCGCCAGCATCGTCAGGACGAAGCCGTCGGGGGCGTAGAGAGTCTCGACCTCCGCCTGGACCTGCGTGGTCAGCACCCGCTGGAGAAGGCGCGAGCCGAAGCCCTGGCGCCGGGGCGGCTCCACCGTCGGGCCGCCGCTCTCGCGCCAGGCGAAGCGCAGCATCCCGGCAGGCCCGCCCGGCAGGACCGCCCAGGACACCGAGATCCGCCCGCGGCGGTTGGACAGCGCGCCGTACTTCGCAGCGTTGGTGGTGAGTTCGTGGATCGCCATGCCGATCGGCACCGCGATCTCGGAGGGAAGCGCCGTATCCGGCCCGTCGAGGTGGATGCGACCGTCGAGGGCGGCCTCGGCCTCGCGCTCTTCCGCCTCGCCCGTTTGCGCCTCGCCCTTCGCCGCTTCCCCCTCCTGCGCCTCGGCATAGGGACGCAGCTCGCTCAGCAGCAGCGCGCGCAGGTCCGCCGTCTGCCAAGTCGCCTCGGTGAGGACCGAGTGGGTGTGGGCGAGCGACTTTATGCGGCCGACGAAGGCTTCGTAGAAGCTGTCGATGCTCGACGCGGTCCGCGCGGTCGAGCCGACGATCGCCTGGACCGTCGCCAGGGTGTTCTTCACCCGGTGGTGCAGTTCGCGGATCAGCAGCGCCTGCCGCTCCTCGGCGATACGCTGGTCGGTGACGTCGGCCACGAGGCCGATCAGCCGCCGCGGCAGCCGGTTCGGGGCGTCGCGTTCGAAGCGGCCGGCGAGGTCGATGGTGCGCCACGCACCGTCGCTGCGGCGGCGGATGCGGCCCGTGGTGTGCAGGATCGCGTCGTCGCGCAACGCCTGCGAGATCGCGAGGCGCACCGCGGCACGGTCGTCCGGGTGCAGGGTCTCGCGCAGGAACTCGGACTTGCCGATGGTCCCGTCCTCGGGCGTGTGCCCGAAGATCTCGAACATCCGCTCGTTCTCCCAGATCGCGTGGTCCTCGAGCATGTGCCACTCGAAGATCCCGAGCCGGGCGACCGTGGTCGCGACCCGCAGGCGCTGGTCGCGGGCGGCGAGGCCGTCGCGGGCCTCGACCCGCGTGGTCACGTCCTGCACCACGCCGACCATGCCGGCGCGCCGCCCGTCCGGCCCATGGGTCGGGCGGCCGCGCACGTCGACGATGATCTCGCGCCCGTCCGCCTCCCGCGCAAGCCGGGTCTCGAAACGGTAGGCGCCGTCGCGCGCCATCGCGGCGCGGACCGTGGCCTGGATGCGGTCCGGTTCGCCGGCGGCGAGACCCGCGCGCAGGACGTCCCAGGTCGCGGAGGCGCCGGGAGGATGGCCGAGGATCTGCGCGGCGCGGCGCGACAGCACGAGGCGGCCGCTGGCCCGCTCCCAGCGCCATTCGCCCAGGCCCGCCGCCGCGAGGTCGTGGCGGTTCTCTTCGGAGCGCGCCGCCTCGTCGGCGTCGACCGCCTCGACGACGAGGACGCCGCCGTCGGCTCCCGAGCGGCGCACCCGCACCTCGATGGAGCCGCCGTCGGCATGAAGCCAGGGATGGATGCCGTCGGCGATCCGCCCGCTGCCGACGAGGTCCGCGACCGGCCGTCCCGCCAGCGCGCCGGCCGCGTGGCCGAGCAGGGCGCAGACGGCCGGGTTGGCCGCGCGGATGCGCGATCCGTCGGCCGACAGCACAGCCAGCCCGATGGCGGCCTCCTCGAAGGCCGCGCGGTGCGGGTCGCTCGCCGGACCGTCATCGTTCCTGTCGGTCACACCGTCCCCTTGAACGCGCCGCTTCGAAAAGCGTCGTCGCCCCGGCTCTCGCCGAAGCCTGGAGCGCGCCCAAGATGGGCCCCGGGCGGGGACGGGGCAAGCGGCCCGGCGGCGCCTGCGGCGCCGACAACAGCGAAGTTCGCGGCCTTCGCCGGATCTGCCGGGGGTCAGGCCGGTCGCCTAGGCTCGCGTGACGCGCTCGAACTCGAGGTAGGTCGGCCGGCGACCGGCGGCGATCGCCTTGGCCTCGTAGCGGGTGCCGGGCCAGCCGGGATAGGGCCGCGTCCAGTCGGCGGCCGTCCGCGCCGTCCAGCGAAGGGACGGGCAGCGGGCGGTCCGGACCAGGGTCCATCCGGCATAGTCGTCGATGTCGCTCGCGAACCGGAACAGGCCGCCGGGCCTCAGCACGCGGGCGATCTCGGCGAGCGATTCGTCGGAGACGAAGCGGCGCTTGCGCTGGCGCCGCTTCGGCCAGGGGTCGGGATAGAGCAGGTAGACCCGCGCGAGGCAGGCATCGGGCAGGGCGGCGAGGAGCGGCGTCACGTCCTCGTCGCGGATGCGGACGTTGTGCAAGGCCCGCTCGTCGACGGCGCGCAGGAGCTTGGCCACGCCGTTGACGAACGGTTCGGCGCCGATGATGCCGATGTCGGGATGGGCCGCGGCCTGCGCCGCCAGGTGCTCGCCGCCGCCGAACCCGATCTCCAGCCAGATCTCCGCCGGGCCTCCCGCGATCGCGGGAAACAGCGTCGCCGGGTCGAGGCGGCCATTGGCGGGCGGTTCGAGCCTCAGGCGCGGCAGCAGCTCGGCGAGGCGCTGCTCCTGCAGCCCGCGCAGGCGCTTGCCCTTGCGGCGGCCGAAGAAGGCGCGCTCGTGGGCGTCGGCCGGGGGGCTGGTTTCGGTCACGGCCGGGCTCAAGTCTTGAAGAGATACGCGACGCGCGCTTCCCTCCCCCACAGAGGGGGGAGGGGGTGCCGTGCGCTTACGCCAGGGCCGACTTCAGCTTCTCGGCGAGGTCCGTGCGCTCCCACGAGAAGCCGCCGTCGGCGTCGGGGGCGCGGCCGAAATGGCCGTAGGCCGAGGTGCGGGCGTAGATCGGCTTGTTCAGGCCGAGCGCGAGGCGGATGCCGCGGGGCGAGAGGTCGAGGGCGTCCATCAGCACGCCTTCCAGCTTGGCCTCGTCGACCTTGCCGGTGCCGTGCAGGTCCACGTAGATCGAGAGGGGCTTGGCCACGCCGATGGCGTAGGCGAGCTGAATCGTGGCGCGCGAGGCGAGGCCGGCGGCGACGACGTTCTTGGCGAGATAGCGTGCCGCGTAGGCCGCCGAGCGGTCGACCTTGGTCGGGTCCTTGCCCGAGAACGCGCCGCCGCCGTGGGGCGCCGCGCCGCCGTAGGTGTCGACGATGATCTTGCGGCCGGTGAGGCCGGCATCGCCGTCGGGGCCGCCGATGACGAACTTGCCGGTCGGGTTCACGTGCCAGACCGTGCCCTCGTTGATCCAGCCCTCGGGCAGGGCCGCGCGGATGTAGGGCTCGACGATGGCGCGCACGTCGGCCGAATCGAGCGACTCGTCGAGGTGCTGGGTCGAGAGCACGATCTGCGTCGCCTCGACCGGACGGCCGTTGGCGTAGCGCACCGTCACCTGGCTCTTGGCGTCGGGGCCGAGCTTGGCCGCGTCGCCCTGCTTGGCCTTGCGGGCGTCGGCGAGGTCCTTGAGGATCTTGTGGGCGTAGAAGATCGG
>CAZZZJ010000078.1:2163-5471 GCA_964658355.1 Beijerinckiaceae bacterium | reverse complement strand
TCGCCGAAGCCGGCGACGGCATGGTCTTCCTGACCGGGCATGCCGTTGAAGAAGTGATCCAGCGGCACGCCGGTCATGCGCGAGAAGATGTCCAGATGGATCGCGCTGATTCGGTTGGTGCCCTTCTCGTACTTCTGGAGCTGGGCCGCCGACATCCCGAAGCTCTGGGCCACGCGACGTTGGGTCAACGAGGCCTTGCGCCGTTGTTCCGCGATGCGCTGCCCGACATAAACGTCCCGTTGATCCGTCTTCTGTCCTGCCATGACTCGTCTCGCGTGCGCACCCCCAAGACCACGGACCGTCCGTGGTCTTGCCCCAAGCCAAGCTTAACCACCGACGCCGGGGTTGTCACCTTCGTAACCGGTTGGAGATCCAGGGGTATCCGCCTACGGGGACGGCAGCGCAACCCCGCTTCCGGCCGCAAGGGTCACGCCGCGATCCCCGCGACGGCAAATTTCGTTGTCGGCACAACGGTTTCGCGCATGGGTGCCGCGCGCCTCGCCGGCCCGGACGTCACGTGGTCCCACGCATCCGCGCGCGCGCCGCCCGGCGCAGCGCCTCGGCGAGGGCGCCCCCCGGCTCGGTCGTCTGCCCCGGTGCGGATCGCGCGGCGGAGTCGCGGGCCGGCGGAGACGGGTCCCGGCGCGCCGGCCGCTCGCCGTCGTCCGAGCGCATGCTGAGGGCGATGCGCTTGCGGGCGGGATCGACCTCGACCACGCGGACCTGCACCACGTCGCCGGGCTTCACCACGTCGCGCGGGTCCTTCACGAAGCGGTCGGCCAGCACCGAGATATGCACCAGCCCGTCCTGGTGCACACCGACGTCGACGAAGGCGCCGAAGGCGGCGACGTTCGTGACGACCCCTTCGAGCCGTATCCCGGGCTTCAGGTCGGAAATCTTCTCCACGCCGTCCTGGAAGGTCGCGGTGCGGAAGGCCGGGCGCGGATCGCGGCCGGGCTTCTCCAGCTCCGCGATGATGTCGGCGATCGTCGGCAGCCCGAAGGTCGCGTCGACGAACGCCTGCGGGTTCAGCGCCTTGAGCCTCGCGCCGTTGCCGATCAGCGCGCCGATCGGCTGGCCGGTGGCGGCCAGGATCTTCTTGACCACGGGATACGCTTCCGGGTGCACGCCGGAGGCGTCGAGCGGATCGCTGCCGTCGCGGATGCGCAGGAAGCCGGCGGCGAGTTCGTAGGCCTTCGGCCCGAGCCCGGCGACCTTCTTCAGGGCGGCGCGCGAGCGGAACGGGCCGTGGGCGTCGCGGTGCACGACGATGTTGGCCGCCACCCGCTCGCTCAGGCCCGAGACGCGGGCGAGCAGGGGCGCGGAGGCCGAGTTCACGTCGACGCCGACGCCGTTGACGCAATCCTCCACCACCGCGTCGAGGGAGCGGGAGAGTTTCCCCTCGGCCAGATCGTGCTGGTACTGCCCGACGCCGATCGCCTTCGGCTCGATCTTCACCAGTTCGGCGAGCGGGTCCTGCAGCCGCCGGGCGATCGAGACGGCACCCCGCAGCGTCACGTCGAGGCCTGGCAGCTCGGCCGACGCATAGGCCGAGGCCGAGTAGACCGAGGCGCCGGCCTCCGAGACCATCACCTTGGTCAGCTTCAGCTCGGGATGCCGGGCCAGAAGTTCGGCCGCCAGCTTGTCGGTCTCGCGCGAGGCGGTGCCGTTGCCGATGGCGATCAGCTCCACCTCGTGTGCGCGACAGAGTTTGGCCAGCGCCGCGAGCGCGCCGGTCCAGTCGCGCCGCGGCTCGTGCGGGAAGATCGCATCGGTGGCGACGACCTTGCCGGTGGCATCGACCACCGCGACCTTCACGCCGCTGCGGAAGCCCGGATCGAGCCCGAGCGTCGGCCGCGCGCCGGCGGGCGCGGCGAGCAGGAGGTCGCGCAGATTCCCGGCGAAGACCGAGACCGCGCCGGCCTCCGCCACCGCCCAGAGGCGGGCGCGGAGATCCGTGTCGATCGCCGGCTTCAGCTTCGACCGCCAGGTCTTGCGCACGGTCTCGGCGAGAAACCCGTCGCCGGGGCGGCCGCGATCGGCGATGCCGAACGTCTTGGCGATCCGAGCCTCCTGCCAGGCCGGTTGACCCGCGGCCGGCGTCTCCGCGTCGGTGAGGTCGAGGTCGAGCACCGCCTCCTTCTCGCCGCGGAACAGCGCCAGGATGCGGTGCGAGGGCAGGCGGGTCAGCGGCTCCTCGAACGAAAAGTAGTCGGCAAATTTCTGGCCGGCCTCGGCCTTGCCCTTGCGCACCGAGGCGCGCATCCGCCCGCGCCGCCAGCCGTCCTCGCGGAGCGATCCGACGAGTTCGGCATCCTCGCCGAAGCGCTCGATCAGGATCGCGCGGGCGCCCTCCAGGACGGACCCGGCGTCGGGAAACCCGTCTTGGCCGGCAAAGCCCGCCGCGGCTTGCTCCGGGTTCCGCTCCGGCTGGGCCAGCAGTGCCTCGGCGAGCGGCCCGAGCCCGGCCTCGCGGGCGATCTGCGCCTTGGTGCGGCGCTTGACCTTGAACGGCGCGTAGAGGTCTTCGAGGCGTGCCTTGGTCTCGGCGGCGGCGATCTTCTGCGCGAGCGCCGCATCGAGCTTGCCGAGGTTCTGGATCGCGTCGCGGATCGTGGCGCGGCGCTCCTCCAGGTCGCGGAGATAGGCGAGGCGCTCCTCGAGCGTGCGCAATTGCGCGTCGTCGAGCCCGCCCGTCGCCTCCTTGCGGTAGCGGGCGACGAACGGCACCGTCGCCCCACCGTCGAGCAGGTCCACCGCCGCCTTCACCCGCGCCTCGGCGACGCCGAGCTCGGTGGCGATGCGCTGCGTGATGCCGATCATCGGGTCCGTCCTCGAAGGCCGTGGGGCGCGGTGTCTAACCCGGATGGGGAAAGGGGGCCAAGCGGGGGGGGCAGGCGGGTGCGTCCCGTGAAAGCCTCCGTCGCGAATTCCCGTCAGTTCAGGCGCCAGATCGCCGCGTTGAGCAGGCTCGCGAAGGCGACCCAGGCGGCGTAGGGCACCAGTAGCCATGCCGCGATCCGGTCGATCCGCCAGCTGAGGCGGATCGTCCACAGCACCATCACGAGAAGGGCGACCACCACCACGAGGCCGGCGCCGAGGGCGTGGCGGCTGAAGAAGGTCGGCGTCCAGGCGGCGTTGAGGGCGAGCTGCACGCCGAATGCCGCGAGCGCCAGCCACCAGCCGCTTCGCGACGGGCCGGTGGCCGGCCGTGCGCCGAGCAGGCGCCAAGCCGAGACGATCATCAGCACATCGAGGATCGTCCAGGCGATCGGGAAGGCCGCGTTCGGCGGGTTGAAGGCGGGCTT
>CAZZZJ010000078.1:0-2063 GCA_964658355.1 Beijerinckiaceae bacterium | reverse complement strand
ATCTGCATCATCGACCTACGCAACATCGGACGCGGCCATGACCTCACGCAACCCGACGGACAAAGCCGATCCCCACGGCCCAGGCTGGTCGAAGCGCACGCGCGCCGCCCAGGCGATGGGCCATGTCGATCCGGTGACGCGGGCGGTCGTGGCGCCGCTGCACGTCTCGACCACCTTCATCCGCGATCCCGACAACGGCTATTCCTCCGGCTTCTCCTATGCGCGGCCCGACAACGCGACGGTGCGCGAGGCCGAGGCCGTGCTGGCGATGCTGGAGGAGGCCGCGGGCGCGATGCTGTTCGGCTCCGGCATGGCGGCGGCGACCGCGGTGTTCGGCGCGCTCGAGCCCGGCGACCACGTGGTGGTGCCCCAGGTGATGTACTGGGCGCTCAAGCGCTGGCTGCGCGAGGAGGCGCCGCGGCGCCGGCTCGACCTCGATGTCGTCGCCATGGACGACCTCGACGCCTTGCGGGCCGCGATGCGGCCGGGGCGGACCAAGCTCGTCTGGATCGAGACCCCCGGCAACCCGCTCTGGACCGTCACCGACATCGCGGCGGCGGCCGAGATCGCGCACGCGGCCGGTGCGCGGCTGGCGGTCGATTCCACCGTCGCCTCGCCGTTCCACACGCGGCCCCTGGCGCTCGGGGCCGACATCGTCATGCACTCGGGGACCAAGATCCTGAACGGCCATTCCGACGTGATCGCCGGGGTGCTCGCCACCGCCAAGCTGGATCCCGCCTGGACCCGGATCGGCGCGATCCGCGCCAGCGGCGGCGCGATCCTCGGACCGTTCGAGGCCTACCTGCTGATGCGCTCGCTCCGCACCTTCCCCTTGCGCGCCGCCGCGCAGGCCGCCGGTGCCTTGGACCTCGCCGGACGCCTCGCCCGGCATCCTCACGTCGCCCACGTCCTCTATCCGGGCCTTCCCGAGGATCCGGGCCATGCGGTCGCTGCGCGGCAGATGGAGCTGGGGTTCGGTGCGATGCTGTCGATCCGGGCGGTCGGCGGCGAGGCGGCGGCGATCGCCACCGCCGCCCATGTGCGCCTGTGGAAGCGGGCGACCTCGCTCGGGGGCGTCGAGAGCCTGATCGAGCACCGCGCCTCCGTCGAGGGGCCGGGTACGCCCTGCCCGCCGGACCTGCTGCGGCTCTCCACCGGCATCGAGGACCCGGACGACCTGTTCACCGATCTCGACGCGGCCTTGCGGACCGCGCATGGCGATGCCTGAGCGACGAGCGGGCCCCGAGCGAAAAAGGGGTGTCCGAGCGAAGAGTTTCGGAATCTCGTCCGCGCGCGGGACCCTCTCGCGCGCCGCGCGTTGAGCCCTGACACTTCGGGGCGCGCCTCCCGCGCCGAGAGACCGCGAGCGGACCATGACGACACGCATCCCCGCCGGCGCCTTCGCGCTCGCCTTCCTCGCAGCCCCGGCCTTTCTCGCGGTGCTTCTGCCCACGCGGGCCCATGCCGACGCGGTGCCGAACCTCGACATCCGCAAGACCTGCCAGGCGGCGAGCCGGGCCAATGTCAGCGTCAGCGACAACGCCAACATCGAGGGATGCCTGCGTTCCGAGCGGGACGCGCAGAAGGAGGCCGAGCGCCGCTGGGGCGACTACACGTCCTCGGCCAAGCGCCAGTGCGAGGACCAGTACAAGGCCGGCGGATACCCGTCCTACGTCGAGATGGTGACCTGCCTCGAACTCGCGAGCGGCACGGTTCCGACCCAGCCGAATGCCGGCGGCACCGCCACCGGCGGCCCCGGCGCGCCGGGCGGCAAGGCGGCTCCGCAGGAATCGCGCAGCCAGAACCTCACGCGCGAGCCGTCCGCGAACCAGCGCACCAATCCGATCGAGGTGCTGGACAAGAAGTGAGGTGCGGATGGCCGCGCAACCCCTGATCGCCGGCCGCAGGGCGGTGGTGTTCGACGCCTACGGCACCCTGTTCGACGTCCATTCCGCGGTGCAGCGCCACGCCGATGCGGTCGGGCCGGCGGCCTTGCGGCTGTCGGAGTTGTGGCGGACCAAGCAGGTCGAATACAGCTGGAACCTGTCGCTGATCGGCCGCTA
>CAZZZJ010000077.1:1682-10744 GCA_964658355.1 Beijerinckiaceae bacterium | reverse complement strand
AAGTCGCGGATGTGGACCATGCCGCGCGGGTCGTCGAGCGTCTCGCCGTAGACCGGCAGGCGGGAATGGCCGGCGGTGCGGAACAGCTTGAGCAGGTCGCCGAGGCTGGTCTCGACGGAGACGGCGACGATGTCGGCCCGCGGGATCATCACGTCGTCGACGCGCACCTTGTGCAGCCCGAGGACGTTCTTGAGCATGGCGCGCTCGAGCGGCGAGAACGCGTTCTCGCCCGAATCGGGCTCGGCCAGGGCCTCTTCGATATCGCCGCGCAGCGAATCGCGCGGTTTCAGGTGCAGCACCTGGAGCAGGCGGTCGTACCAGGGCTCGCGCGCGCCGGTCTCCGACTCGTTGGAACTGAGCGCGGCCTGGGCCGCGCCGCGACTTCGATCGTGGGTCATGTCTCTCGTGTCTGGGGTGAAGCGCGGTGCCGCTCAGTCCGCATAGGGGTCGGGGATGCCGAGGCCCGCGAGCGCGGCGACCTCCAGGGCTTCCATGGCGTCCGCGTCGGCGTCGCCGGTCTCGTGGTCCTGACCGAGCAGGTGGAGGGTGCCATGAACCAGGAGATGCGCGAGGTGGTGGGCGAGCGGCTTCGACTGCTCGGCACTCTCGCGCACCAACGTGTCGTACGCAAGAACGACATCGCCGAGCGGCACCGCGACGCCCGCATGGGCGGGCTGCGGGGAGGCCGGAAACGACAGCACGTTCGTGGGCTTGTCCTTGCCCCGCCAGGTCTTGTTGAGGTCCTGAACGGTCGCATCGTCGGCGAGCAGGACGCTGATCTCGACCGGGCCGGCGGGCGAATCGGGCGCCGCCGCGAGCCCGGCCGCGACGGCGCGAATCACGAAGGCTTCGAGGTCGGGGACCGCGCCGTCCCAGCGCGCGTCCTCGATCGCCACATCGATCGCGTGAGGCATCAGGCGAGCGGCCGCCGCCGCGGGTTCGGATTGCGGTCGGCGTCCGAATCGCCGTGCGCCGCGCCCTCGTAGGCGGTGACGATGCGGCGCACGAGATCGTGGCGGACCACGTCCACGTCGCGGAAGGTGATGCGGCCGATGCCCTCGACCCCGTCGAGCACGTTGACCGCCTCCACCAGCCCGGACTTCTGGCCCGGCGGCAGGTCGACCTGGCTCGGATCGCCGGTGACGATCATGCGGCTGTTCTCGCCGAGGCGGGTCAGGAACATCTTCATCTGCATCGAGGTGGTGTTCTGCGCCTCGTCCAGCAGCACGACGGCGTTGGTGAGCGTGCGCCCGCGCATGAAAGCGAGCGGCGCGATCTCGATCACCCCGGTCTGCAGGCCGCGGTCGACGTGGCGCGCCTCCATGAAGTCGTAGAGCGCGTCGTAGATCGGGCGGAGATACGGATCGACCTTGTCGCGCATGTCGCCGGGCAGGAAGCCGAGGCGCTCGCCGGCCTCCACCGCCGGTCGCGAGAGGATCAGCCGCTCGGCGTGGCCCTGCTCCAGGAGCGAGACCGCGTGGCCGACGGCGAGCCAGGTCTTGCCGGTGCCGGCCGGCCCCTCGGCGAAGACGAGCTCGTTGGCGCGCAGGGCCTTGATGTAGGCGTCCTGGGCCGCGTTCCGGGCACGGACCGCGCCGCGCCTGCGCGTGGCGATCTGCTCGAAATGCGGCCGGTCCGGTTCGGCGGCGACGGCGGAGGCCGGGAACAGCTGGCCCTGGACGGTCGCCTCCTGGATCGCGCCGTCGACGTCGCCGAGCGTGAGGGCGCTGCCGCCGGTCCGCACGCGGGCGTAGAGCTTCTCGAACACCCGGCGGGCGCGCTCGGTGGCGTCGGCCGAGCCCTTGAGCACGACATGGTTGCCGAGCGCGGTGGCCGTCACCTCCAGCCGCCGCTCCACATGCGCGACGTTCTGGTCGTACTGGCCGAAGACGAGGCTCGCGAGGCGGTTGTCGTCGAAGGTCAGCGAGACCTCGACCGGTTCGTCGTGGCCGAGGCCGGGCCCGATCGGCCGCGCGGCGGGTCCGCGTCCGCGCAAGGGGCCGCCGCGTCCGGCCGTTCCGTCGAATGACGCCACGAACACTCCCTTCATCGCCCGGCTCGCCGCCTCATGCGGCCGCCGCGGCCTCGATCGCCGCGCCGAACAGGCTGTTGGTTCCCGCCTCGACGATGCGCACAGGCACCACCTGCCCGATGCAGGAGGTGGGGGCGTCGAACTGCACGGCGAGCAGGTGCGGCGTCTTGCCCGCGACCTGACCCGCCCGGCGACCGGTCTTCTCCACCAGAACCTCGACCACCTGCCCCACGGCCGCGCGCTGAAACGCGTAGCGCTGCGAATCGAGCAGCGCCTGGAGCGCGTGGAGCCGGGCCGTCGCCACGTCGTCCGGCACCGCATCCCGGCGCTCGGCGGCCGGCGTCCCGGGGCGGGGGCTGTACCGGAAGGAATAGGCGCTCTGGAAGCCGATGTCGGAGACCAGCCGCATCGTGTCCGCGAACTCGGCGTCGGTCTCGCCGGGGAAGCCGACGATGAAGTCCGAGGACAGGGCGATGTCGGGCCGGACCCCGCGGACCCGGTCGATGATCCGGCGATAGGCCTCGCCGGTGTGGCGCCGGTTCATCGCGGACAGGATCCGGTCGGAGCCCGATTGCACCGGCAGGTGCAGGTAGGGCATCAGAGCCGGGATCTCGGCATGCGCGGCGATCAGGTCGTCGCCCATGTCGTTGGGATGGCTCGTGGTGTAGCGGATCCGCGCGATGCCCGGCACGCGCGCCACCGCGCGGATCAGGTCGGCCAGCGTCGCCGGGCCACCCTCCGCGCCGGCGCCGTGATAGGCATTCACGTTCTGGCCGACGAGGCCGATCTCGCGGACCCCGCCGGCGGCGAGCTTTTCCGCTTCCGCGACGACCGCCGCGACCGGGCGCGAGACCTCGGCGCCGCGGGTGTAGGGCACCACGCAGAACGCGCAGAACTTGTCGCAGCCCTCCTGCACCGTCAGGAACGCCGACACGCCCGCTGTGCGGCGCGCCGGCAGGTGGTCGAACTTGTCCTCGACGGGGAACTCGGTGTCGACCACGCGCTTCGTCCGCGAGCGGGCGAGCAGGTCGGGCAGGCGATGGTAGCTCTGCGGGCCGACCACCACGTCGACGACGGGCGCGCGCGACAGGATCTCGGACCCTTCCGCCTGCGCCACGCAGCCGGCGACCACGATGCGGGTGTCGCGGCCCTCGAGCCGGCGCGCGTCCTTGAGCACGCGCAGGCGCCCGAGTTCGGAATAGACCTTCTCGGCCGCCTTCTCGCGGATGTGGCAGGTGTTGAGCACCACGACATCCGCCTCCTCGACGGCGTCGGTGGCGGAGAACCCCTGCTCGGCCAGGACGTCCGCCATGCGGGCGGCGTCGTAGGCGTTCATCTGGCAGCCGTAGGATTTGACGAAGGCTTTTTTCGACAAAGCGCCGGGTCCGGTGTTTTCGAGAAGGCGTGCGAAGGCGCAAGGGGCCACGAAGAAGGCCGCCCATAGCACGGATTTCTCCGATCGTCGCGGAGGCCTGCGGTGCGGGATCAGGCGGCCGCCGCACCGTCCGGGAAGCCGGCAAGCGGCCGGGCCGGCGCAGGCCCGACGGCCCCCGGAAGCCCCTGCACCGATCCCGCGCCCTTCATCGCGGCGCGCACCGCCGCCTCGGCCTGCGCGGTGACGGCCTTGCGGTCGGTGCCGGCCTCGAAGGCGATCGGCTGGCCCCAGGCCACGTGCACGTCGATCGGGCCCTTCTCGAAGAACAGCGCGAGATGGGGGCCCAAGTCCATGTCGCCGTACCACGCGATCTCGGGGCGCTCGGCCCGTCCCACGGGCAGGCCGTTGCGGCGCGGATAGGTGATCGCCAGCGGCTGCAGGCGGATGCGCTCAACCGTGCCTTCCGCCTGGATCGCGGCCCGCGCCGCCCCGACGAGCGAGGAGCGGAACGGCAGCAGGCGGGTGCCGTCGCCGGTGGTGCCTTCGGCGAACAGCACCACGAGCTCGCCGCCCGCCAGCCGGTCGCCGATCGCGGCGTTGACGGTCGCGGTGGCGGCGCGCCGCGCCCGGTCGATGAACACCGTGCGCTGGAGGGCGGCGAGCGTGCCGATCACCGGCCAGCCGGCGATCTCGGATTTCGCCACGAAGGAGAGCGGCCGGAGCGAGCCGATGGCGATGATGTCGAGCCAGGAGACGTGGTTGGCGAGCACCAGGGCGGCCTCGCCGGGGCGAGGGGGCGTGCCGCTCTGCGTCACGCGCACCGAGAACAGCATCAGGAACACCCGGTGGAACAGGGCCGGCGCGAGGCCCCAGCCGCGGCGCGCTCCGAAGCGCAGGGCGAGCCCGTGCGGCCCGGCGAGCAGCGCGAACGCGAGGGCGCAGACCATCAGCCGCAGGGCCACCCCGACGCGCGTCACGGGACGCTCACGTCAGGTCGGCGCGCATGGTCAGCGCGGTCGCGCGGCTGCCGTCGGCCTGCGCGTAGTAGCCGGTCCGCGTGCCCACCTTCGTGAATCCGTGCCGGGCGTAGAGCCTCAGCGCGGCCGCGTTGCCTTCGTCGACCTCCAGGTGGACCTGCGCGACGCCGATCAGCGCCAGGTGCCCGAGGTGCTCGCGCAGCAGCCGATGGCTCAGACCCCCGCCGCGTGCCGACGGAGCCAGCACTACGGTGAGGATCTCGGCCTCGTCCGCGACCTTGCGGGACAGGACGAAGCCCTGCATCGCGCCCGCCCGCCACAGGGCGTGCCCCTGCGTCGCGCGCTCGCACAGCATCCGCTCGAACTCGTGCGCGTCCCAGGGCCGGGCGAACGCCGTGGCGTGGAGGCGCGCCAGCGTCCGCGCCTGGTCGGCCTCGCGCAAGGGGGCGACGTAGGGTTCGGGGCCCCAGGCCTCCCACCAGGCGAGCCACCATTCCAGCGGCCAGAAGGGCGAAACCGGGCGGATCATCGGCGGGCGATCCGGGCATGGTCCTGCGGCTGGGCGTCGGCCCCGCGCAGGTACATCGGCCGGGGCAGGGCCTGCGCCGGGTCGGCGACGAGGCCGAGCGAGGCGACCCAGGCGATGTCGGGCCCGCCCGCGCCATCAACCGCGACGGCGACGCCGCGGGCGCGCAGCACCGGCGCGAGGAGGGCGGCGCCGGAGCCGACGAGGGTAACCGGCCCGCTCCCGAGCCGGTCGGCGGCGTCCTCGAGGCGCAGATGCGTCGGCGGCACGACGATGCCGTCGCCCGCGCTCATCGCCTGCAGGTAGATCGCGCCGTGGCGGGCATCGATCGCGGCGGCGACCCGGCGATCGCCGTTCAGCGCCAGTTGCGGCGCGAGCAGAGCGGACAGGGTGGTGACGCCGACGACGGGAACGCCCGCGGCGAGGCCGACGGCGCGGGCCGCCGACAGGCCGACGCGCAGGCCGGTGTAGCTGCCGGGGCCGACCGTGACGGCGACGCGGGCCAACCCCTCGAAGCCGTCCGGAAATCGGGCCATCACCCGCTCGATCAGGGGCAGCAGCGCTTCCGCGTGGCCGCGGGCGAGCGTCATGGATTCCTGTGCGAGCAGCTCGACGGCGCGGTCGGACCCGTCGCTCGCTTCGGTCGCGACGCAGGCCGAGCAGAGCTCGAGTGCCGTGTCGATGGCCAGGATATGCACGCCCACTCCCGTTCGCCCGGGCTTCGCTCCCGCCCACCCTCTGAAGGAAAGATCGAGCCTAAGGCAAAACGGCCGCGCCCGTCAGTGCGGGGCGGCCGTCGCGGAGCGGTTCGGGAACAGGTGTTGCACGCGTGCTTCGGGTACGGGGACCGCGCGGCCCCCGGCTCGCCTCAGACCGCCTGGACTTCCCGGATCTCCGGCAGGAAGTGCTTGAACAGGTTCTGCACGCCGTGCCGGAGCGTCGCGGTCGAGGACGGGCAGCCGGAGCAGGCGCCCTTCATCTCCAGGTAGACGACACCTTCCTTGTAGCCGCGGAAGGTGATGTCGCCGCCGTCGCCCGCCACGGCGGGGCGCACGCGGGTCTCGAGCAGGTCCTTGATCGTCACCACGGTGTCGTGGTCGGCCGCGTCGTAGAACTCCTCCGCGTCGTCCTCGGCCGCGGCCGCGCCTTCGGCCATCACCGGCACGCCGGACTGGAAATGCTCCATGATCGCGCCGAGCAGCGCCGGCTTCACCTGCGGCCACTCGTTCACGCCGTCGGCCTTGGTCACGGAGATGAAGTCGTGGCCGAAATACACGCCGGCGACGCCGGGCACGTCGAACAGGCGCTGCGCGAGGGGCGAGCGGGCGGCCCCGTCCGCGTCCTTGGCCTCGAAGGTGCCCTCGGGCAGCACCACCCGGCCGGGCAGGAACTTCAGGGTGGCGGGGTTCGGGGTCGCTTCGGTCTGGATGAACATGTCTCTGGGTCCTCGTCCGCTGCGCCGGTTCAAGGCCGGCCGGGAACGGCGCGTCCGGCGCCGTCCTCCATGTGGACCGCGAACGCGATTTTCTCAACCGCGACCCGCAATCGACAAGCGCGGGCACTTGGTGTATCGCGGCGCCAACTCAAAACAGGATGCCGAAATCCTGACGCCCGCAAGCCCATCCGGGGCAGCGCGGCGCGACGGCCGGAGCTATTCATGAACATCATCCAGCAGCTCGAGCAGGAAGAAGTCGCTCGACTCAACAAGACCATCCCCGACTTCCAGCCCGGCGACACGGTGATCGTGAACGTCAAGGTCAAGGAAGGCGAGCGCACCCGCGTCCAGGCCTACGAGGGCGTGGTGATCGCGCGCTCCGGCGGCGGGCTCAACGAGAGCTTCACCGTCCGCAAGATCTCCTACGGCGAGGGCGTCGAGCGCCTGTTCCCGGTCCACGGCCCCCTGATCGATTCGATCAAGGTCGTCCGCCGCGGCAAGGTGCGCCGGGCCAAGCTGTACTACCTGCGCGACCGCCGCGGTAAGTCGGCCCGCATCGCCGAGCGCACCGACAAGAACAAGGGTGGCAAGGCGAAGGCCGCTCCCGCCGCCGCCGAGTAATTCTCCTCCCCGCGACCGGGCGAGGATCAGACAGGAAAAGCCCGCCGCGATCCGATCGCGGCGGGCTTCGTCTTTGCGGCCCCTCTCCCGCAGGGCTCTCGGATCTGCAGATCGCGCAGACCCGGTTTTCGCACCCGTCCCGACCGAACCGGTGGGACGGGCGATCCCGTCAGGCGGTGCGGAGCGCCCGGCGCTTGCTCGATGCGGTGACCTGCATCAGCCCGACCATCACCAGGATCGTCCCGACGTAGACGATCCCCTGGAGCGCGGTCGGACGATCGGTGTAGCCGACGAGCGCATGCAGCACGCGGCCCGGCCAGCCGCTCTCCGGGATCAGGCTGGACGAGTTCCACAGGATCTGGTCGAGGCCGGTGACGATGCCGGCATTCGACAGGAACTGCGCCGCCTGCGCGGCGAGGCCGGCGGCGAGGAAAATGATCAGCGCGCTCGTCACCGAGAACACGTAGCGGCTCGGGATCGAGGCGAGGCCGAAGTAGCTGATCCCCGAGAGCACCACGCCCGCGCCGACGCCGGCCAGCGCCCCGGCCTGCAGGTCGGCGCCCGAGGCCCCAGACGCCACGAGGCCGTAGAGGAACAGAACGAGCTCGGCGCCCTCGCGCAGGATCGCCGCGCCGACGACCAAGGCCAGCGCCGCGGCGGTGCGCCGCCCGGAGCGGACGGCCTCGCCGGCCGCGCGTAGCTCGCCCGCGAGCTCGCGCCCATGGGCCGCCATCCAGGTGTTGTGCCAGATCAGCATCAGCACGGCAACGATGAGCACGGCGGCGTTGAGCAGGTCCTGCCCCGCGCCCTCGAACGCGTCCGAGATCGTCTCGGCGAACAGCGCGACGAGGGCGGCGCCGGCCAGGCCCCCGGCGATGCCGAGCGCGACCCAGCGGCCGCGGCCGGGAATGCCGCGGGTGGCCGCCAGCACGATCGAGATGATGAGGCCCGCCTCGATGACCTCGCGGAAGGCGATGATGAAGGCTCCGATCATGCGGATGTCCCGGCTTTCGCGTTGATGGTGCGCTCGCGCGCTACCAGATCCAGAAGAGAAGCGCCCAGTTCGCCACCGCGAGGCCGGCGGCGGCACCGATGCCGAGCGTGGCGGCGACCCGGCGCAGGCCGCCGCCCGACTGCCCGGCGATCCGCCAGGCCAGCCACAGGCTCCACAGGCTCGCCGCACCGAGGAGGCCCGCGCGCAGCGCGTTCACGTAGGGGAGCACGATGCCCTCGCCGCGCAGGAACGAGACCGTCAGCGCCGACAGCCCGAGGAAGACGCCGCAGCCGGCGATCGGGATCAGCGCCTGCGTCAGGTGATGGAAGCGGGGGGTCGACCACGGCCCGGCCGCGCGGGTCGCCAGCGCCACCAGCGCCGTCAGGGCCAGCCCGATGCCGAGGCAGGCGGCCGCGATGTAGGCGAGCAGCATCGCGCCGTCGAGAAGGGTGAGCACGTCGTTGTGCTCCGGGTAGTTCGTCAGCACGAACCAGGGCGCCGAGGTCTCCAGCGGCCAGGTGATCCCGTGCTCGATCAGCCAGGTGGCGAGCCACTGCTTGCCGTCGACGTACCAGGGGCTCGACGACCACTGGAACGCGCCGACGGCCAGCCCCATCATGCCGAACAGGATCAGCACGGTCTGGTCGAGCGAGGGCTCGTCGCCGGCGACGTTGACGATCTCGTGGTTGGGCGACCGGCGGGCGAGGCGCACCGCGCCGCGATAGCCGCTGCAGCGGCCGCACATGTGGCAGGCGCCGGAGCCGCGCATGGTCTTCACGGCGACGAGCGGCGCGCAGTTGAAGCCGTCGGTCCGCCGCGGCTTCGGCGAGGCGCTCCAGGCGGCGCCGTCCACCTGGAAGCTCACCGGCGCGAGCTTCGAGAGCACCGCGAACACGCCGTTGACGGGGCAGAGATAGCGGCACCACACCCGCTTGTTGCGCCCGTAGACGAGGCCGACGGCGATCGCCGCCACGGTCGAGCCGCCGAGCACGGCGAGAACCGGCTTCGGATAGCCGTAGACGCTGACCATCTGGCCGTAGACCGTGGTGCCGGCGAACGCCAGGAACGGCCACCCGCCCCAGGTGATCCAGCGCGGCACGGC
>CAZZZJ010000077.1:0-1582 GCA_964658355.1 Beijerinckiaceae bacterium | reverse complement strand
TGCCGGCGAACGCCAGGAACGGCCACCCGCCCCAGGTGATCCAGCGCGGCACGGCGCGGCCGAGGCTCCAGCGGCTGGCGAACTCGGTGAGCGTGCCTTCGGGACAGAGCACCCCGCACCACGCGCGGCCGGCCACCACCATGCTCAACAGCACGAACGGCCACCAGATCCCCCAGAACGCGAACTGCGCGGCCAGCGTCAGGTTCGACCAGAGATGCGCGCTGCGATCCGGGAGCGGCAGGAAGGCCGGTACGGCGACGAGGACAATGTACAGGCCGACCACCGCCCACTGGATGGCGCGCAGCACGTTGCCGTGCCGCCGGAGCCAGTCGCCGAACTCGGCGAGGCGTCCGTCGATCCAGACCTCCCGGTCGGGGCTGAGGATCGCGCCGGCCATCGGTTACTGCGCGACCGCGTCCTTGGCCACCAGCGTCGCCTTCGCCTCCGGATGGAAGTCGTCGAAGACGTCGTAGCTGCCGGGATCCAGGGTGCGGAAGATGATCGACGAGGTCGAGCCGGCGGCGAGCGCCTTCTCGCGCTTCAATTCGAGGCTCTCGAACTCCACCGGCGAGGCACCGGTGTTCGAGATCTCCAGCTTGAAGCGGGTCTTGGCCGGCACCTCGATGATCTTGGGCAGGATCAGGCCGTCCTTCATCTCGATCTTGAACACCGGCATGTCCTCGGCCGCCGCGGCGAGCGGCGCGAGGACGAGGAGCGCGCAGAGGGCGAACGGACGGGACAGGACCATCGGCATCCTCAATACGCGCCCTTCTTGCCGATGCCGGCGAAGGTGAAGTCCTGGGTGATGTCGAAGGGCTTGAACCACTCGGCCACGCCCGTTTCCTTGTCGACGTGGCGGCCGAAATGGGCATGCGGCCCGGGCGGCGCCACCGAGAGCTTCAGGCGGTAGCGGCCCGGCCCGAACAGCTTGACGTTGTCGCCGTAATGCGGGCCGTCGTTGGCGACCATGCCCATCAGCGCGCCCGAGACCTTCTGGTCGGTGGGCTTGTCGCCGTCGAGCTTCACCACCTCGAACGTCACCGTCAGCGCCGGCACGAAGTCGCCCTCGGCGAAGCCGTTGCGGTTGTCCTTGGCCGCGCGGATATCGGCCTCGAGATGCAGGTCGGACTGGGCCGCCGCGCGCATCATGTCGGGCGGGTCCATCTCGATCGGCTGCAGGTAGACCGCCGCGACCTCGAGACCGTTCTGGGTCACGTGGGGCCCGACGGGAATCTCCTTGGCGACCGCGGACGCGGTGAGGCCGGCCAGGCCGACGAGCAGGGGGAGGGTGAGACGGATCGCGCGCATGGGAAGCATCGCATACCCGGCCGCGTCGAAATTGGAAGAGGCATGTTCGTCACATGCTCAAATGATAATCGTTCCAAACTAGAGGATTTATAGTTCAGCTTGCGCCTGTTCAGCGATATCGAAAGAAGAGCTCGAATCTTCGCAAGGTCGATGTCCGATGGTTGCCTGCGCCATCGGACATCTCGACTTGGAAGTGGTTAGAACTGGCCGGCGAGCAGCAGGACGCCGGAGGCGACCACCGCCCCGCCGAGCATCGGTGCCACGACCGTCCGGC
>CAZZZJ010000076.1:8236-10853 GCA_964658355.1 Beijerinckiaceae bacterium | reverse complement strand
CGAGCGAGAGCGCGTTGACCGTGAAGTCGCGCCGCTCCGCATCGCGCGCGAAGTCGCGGCCGAACCGGACGACGGCGTGCCGCCCGTCCGTCTCCACGTCCTCGCGCAGGGTCGTCACCTCGATCGGCGCCCCTGCGACGACCAGGGTGACGGTGCCGTGCGCGATCCCGGTCGGGACCGCCTTCAGGCAGGCCTTCCGCGCACGGGCGATGACGGCGTCGGGCAGGAGCGTGGTCGCGAGATCGATGTCGGCGGCGTCGATCCCGAGAAGCGCGTCGCGCACGCAGCCGCCCACGAGGCGGGTCTCCGCGCCGGCCTCCGCGAGCGCGGCGAGCACCGACCGGACCTCCGGCCGCGCGAGCAGCCGCCCGAGCCCATCGCGATCGAGCCGCCGCATCAGCGGAACTCGCCCGGCACGAGCCTGCCGTTCTCCATGTGCGTCGGCACGAAACCCGTGGCGTGGCGCTCGGAGAACAGGCCCGACAGCACCAGCGAGGCGATCACGATCGACAGGCCGGCCAGGACCAGCCGGAAGGCCTGTGCGTCCCAGTGCGCCCGCTGCAGCGGATTGCGGCCGGCGAGAAGCAGGTAGGCGAAGAACACCCCGAAGGGCAGCAGGAAGAGCCCGAACTCCTCCACGAAGCGACGCAGCATGACATCCGATCGTTGTGCGCGGGCACCCCCCCGCGGGTCCTTAAGATTGGGACTTCGGCGCCGTGAAATCGAGCCGTCCGGCGAGGTTGTGCAGGATCCCCGCCGTCACACCCCAGATCAGCCGCTCGCCGTAGGGCAGGGCGTAGAAGCGCCGCTCGCGGCCCTGCCACGCCCGACTCCGGAGCTGGTAGCGGGACCGGTCGGCCAGCACGGCCAGCGGTACCTCGAAGATCTCGTCCACCTCGGTCGGGTTCGGCGCCAGCCGTGCCCCCGGATCGACCAGCCCGATCACCGGCACCACGAGGAAGCCGGTGGCCGACAGGTAGGGGTCGAGGTAGCCGAGCATCCGGACGCCGGCCGGCGCGAGGCCGATCTCCTCCTCGGCCTCGCGCAGGGCCGCCGCGAGCGGGCTCGCATCGGTGGGGTCGATCTTGCCGCCGGGCAGCGCGACCTGGCCGGAATGGTCGCGCAGGTGGCCGGCGCGCTGCGTCAGCACGATCGCAAGGCCCTCCGCGCGGGCGACCACCGGCACGAGCACCGCCGCCCGCCGATGCGGCGGCGGCGGGATCACGGCACTCCCGTCGGGCTCCAGGCTATGGTCGCCGCGCGGGTTCGAGGTCGGATCGTCGGGTCCCGGCGGATCGCGCGACAGGCCCGCCTCGGCACGGACGAGGAAGTCGGCGAGATCCGCATCCGCCGGAGACCTTCCCGCGGTGCTCACGCCGTCTCGGCCGGGGCGATACGATGGAAGCGACCCCCGGCAGCGATCCCGAGCCAGAGGTCGCCGTCGACGTCGCGTTCCTCGGCCAGAGCCACGAGGTCGTAGGTCAGGGCGCGCGTCACCAGGGCCCAGAGGCCGCGGCGGACGTGCAAATAGGGCTTGAGCGCGCCGGCCTCGTCCTGCACGAAGCGAAGGTCGTGCTCGGCATCGACGGGCACCAGGTCGTCGACGTTGGTGCGGAAGCTGATGCGCCGATCGTCGCCCGCGCCGTCGACCGCCATCTCGACGGCGACGAAGGCGGCGTCCTCGACCACGATCGAGACCTTCTCCACCGGCGTGACCAGCACGGTCGCCCCGTCGGGTTCGCGCCGCAGGATCGAGGCGAAGAGCTTCACCATCTTCGGCCGGCGGATCGGCGTGCCGGCGTGGAACCACGTGCCGTCGGCGGCGATGCGAATGTCGATCGCGCCGCAATCGGGCGGGTTCCATGTCTCCACTGGCGGCAGGCCCCGCTTGGGCAGGTCTGCCAGGGCCGCACCGAGGCGGCTCAGGGTCGGATCGTCGGACGTGCTCATGACGAGCTCAGATAGCGTCGCCGGACGGCGAGGGAACGGGAGCCGCCTCCGGACGCCGGCGCAGGATCTTCCAGACGCCCGAGGCGGTGCCGACCACGCGCTCGGCGTGGCGGAGCTCGCAGCGCAGGAAGACGAGCGAGCCCGTGCGCTTGACCACCTCCGGTGCCGCGGTGATCCAGTCGCCGATGCGTGCGGTGTCGATGAACTGCATCTCCATCTGGATGGTCACGCAGTTCGCCCCGTCGGCCGCCCGCATCGCGGTCTCGCCGAGCGCCCGGTCGGCGAAGCTCATCAGCATCCCGCCATGCACGACGCCGATCAGGTTGGCGTGCTTGTCGGCGGCCCGGAATGCGTAGGCCCCGTCGCCCGCGCGGACATGGACCGGGCCGACATGGGCGATGAAGCCGGTGTCGTGGATCGGGGACCAGCCGGCGCCTTCGGGGGATTCGGCTTCGGTCATCGGTGCTTCGTTGGACAACATGCGATCAGGATCTCGGTCTCGCGGCAGGCGGTCACGCACGGCCTGGTCTCACGGTCGCATCGCGTCCGCCACCTGTCACGTGCCCTGATCGGGTTCACGTGCCGCGCGGCTTGGCGCGCCGGGTCGGCGGCGCCTCGAGCGGGTTCTCCGGCCAGGGGTGGCGCGGATAGCGGCCGCGCATCTCGG
>CAZZZJ010000076.1:5310-8136 GCA_964658355.1 Beijerinckiaceae bacterium | reverse complement strand
GCCTCGAGCGGGTTCTCCGGCCAGGGGTGGCGCGGATAGCGGCCGCGCATCTCGGTCCGCACCGCGTTCCAGGAACCGCGCCAGAAACCGGGAAGGTCGCGCGTGATCTGTACCGGTCGATGGCCCGGTGAGAGCAGGTGGAGCACCAGCGGCACCCGGCCGATCGTCGGGTGCGCCGCCAGGCCGAACAGTTCCTGCACGCGGACGGCGAGAACCGGGCCGCCCTCGGCCTCGTAGTCGATCGGGATGCGCGAGCCGGTCGGCACCTCGACATGGGTCGGCGCCTGCGTGTCGAGGCGGGCGCGGAGCGACCAGGCCAGGAGCCCCTGCAGCGCCTCGCCGAGGTCGGCCGCGGTGATGGCGTCGAGGCTCAGGCGGCCGACCAGGGTGGGCGCGAGCCAATCCTCGACGGTGTCCGAGAGCGCATCGTCCGCAAGGTCGGGCCATTCCGCACCGTCCGCGGCGCGAAGGAACGCGATGCGGGCGCGCCACTGCGTCAGCGCAGGGGTCCAGGGCAACCGTTCGAGGCCGAGGCCGGCGATCCCGCGCGCGAGGATCCGGGCGGATTCCAGGTCCAGAGGGACGGGAAGCGTGCGCTCGCCAAGGGTGACGGCGCCGAGCCGGCGCAGGCTGCGCGCTCGCAGGGCACGGGCCGCCCCGTCGAAGGACACCTGCGTGACGCCCTCGATCCGGTCCGGGAAAGCCGCTTCGATCGCATCGAGGTCGATCGCGGCGGCGGCGAGGATGCGGGCGTTGCCGGCGGCGCCGACGATGTCGGCCACCACCAGGAAGGGCTCGCGGGCGAGCGGCGAGGCGGGGTCGAGCCGTCCGGCGCGCCCGTTGGCCATCACGAACTCGCCGTCGCGCCCGCGCGCCTTCGCGACGCGGTCGGGATAGGCCAGCGCCAGGAGCGATCCGATGCTCGACTCGGAGCCCCCGCGAGCCCCCGCGGCCGATCGCGGCGCCGCCGACCGCGCCCAGCCTTGCGCCATCCGGCGCATGTCGGCCGCACGCTGTCCGCGGTCGCGACGATAGCGGTCGATGCGCTCGGCGAGGTCGATGGCATCGCCGCCGAGGCCGCGCTCGACCAGGACGGCCGCGAGATCGGCGGCGGCCTCGGCCGAGCCCAGGCTCGCGGCCGCGACGACCATGCGCGCGAGCCGCGGCGGCAGGGGAAGGGCGCGCAGGCGGCGTCCGGTCTCGGTAAGGCGCCCGTCCGCCCCGATCGCGGCGAGGTCGCGCAGCATCGCGCGGGCCTCGTTCAGGGCCGGCGCGGGCGGCGCATCCAGGAAGGCCAACGTGCCGGGATCGGTGACGCCCCATTCGGCGCAATCGAGCACCAGCCCGGCCAGGTCCGCCGAGACGATCTCGGGGCGGGTGAAGGGCTCGAGCGCGCTGGTCCCGGCCTCGGCCCAGAGCCGCCAGCACACGCCCGGCTCGGTCCGGCCCGCCCGACCCCGGCGCTGGTCCACGGAGGCCCGGGAGGCGCGGGCGGTCACGAGCCGGGTCAACCCGAGGCCGGGCTCGTAGACCGGCACCCGCGCGAGACCGGAATCGACCACGATGCGCACGCCCTCGATGGTCAACGAGGTCTCGGCGATGCTGGTGGCGAGCACGACCTTGCGGGTGCCGAACGCGGCCGGCGCCACCGCCCGGTCCTGCTCGGCCGGCGTCAGGGCGCCGTAGAGCGGGGCGATCGCGGTCTCGGGTCCGACGCGCCCCTCCAGCGCCGTGGCGACCCGGCGGATCTCGCCCTGTCCCGGCAGAAAGGCCAGGACGGAGCCCGGATCGGCCCGCAGGGCGCGCAGGATCGCATCGGTCATCGCGTCCTCGATCCGTCGGTTCGGATCGCGCTCGGCGTAGCGGGTCTCGATCGCGAAGGCGCGCCCTTCCGATGCGACGACCGGTGCGCCGCCCAGCAGGTGCGCGACGCGGGCGCCGTCCAGGGTCGCCGACATCACCAGGATGCGCAGGTCCTCGCGCAAGCCGGCCTGCGCGTCGAGCGCCAGGGCCAGGCCGAAATCGGCGTCGAGGGAGCGTTCGTGGAACTCGTCGAACAACACGGCGCCGATGCCGGTGAGTTCCGGATCGTCGAGGATCATGCGGCCGAAGACGCCCTCCGTCACGACCTCGATCCGGGTGCGGCCCGAGATCTTGGAGCCGAGGCGGACGCGCAGGCCGACGGTGTCGCCGACGCGCTCGCCGAGCGTGCCGGCCATGCGCTCGGCCGCGGCCCGAGCGGCGAGGCGGCGCGGCTCCAGCAGGATGATCTTGCGGCCCCCGAGCCAAGGCGCGTCGAGAAGATCGAGGGGCACCCGCGTCGTCTTGCCTGCGCCGGGCGGCGCGACCAGGACGGCGGCGTTGCCGGCCGCCAAGGCCGCACGCAGGGCGGGAAGCGCGGCATCGATCGGCAAGGCGTCGAGAACGGAGCGAACGGACATCACCGTGGCCGATTCCGCAACAGCGTCATCGGAGCAAGCCGCAGGCGTCACGAAGCAGGATCATAAATAATCCCCGGCATATTGAAGAATTTCTCCGTCGTTTTTCGGTGTTTTTCCTGACGGACCGGTGGAACCACTTGTCGTCGCTTGACGTATAGCCCCACAGCGCACGAGCGTGGACTGGAGAATTTAAGATGATGCGTCTTTCCTTGATCCTTGCGACCGGACTTGTTCTGGTCGGGCTCGGGTCGATTTCGGCCTCCGCGGCGCCTGCGCTGCCGCAAGCGGGAATCGTCGCCGGCACCACGGTCGACACCGTCGCCTATCGGCGCCACTACCGCCATCATCACTCCACGAAGGCGGAGCGCATGATGCGCCGTCGCAA
>CAZZZJ010000076.1:0-5210 GCA_964658355.1 Beijerinckiaceae bacterium | reverse complement strand
GCCACTACCGCCATCATCACTCCACGAAGGCGGAGCGCATGATGCGCCGTCGCAACACCATGCACCACGGCAACCCGAATGCCCGCAACCCGTCGATGCGCGGCTATCAGCAGAACCTCGGCAACACCGTCGGCGGTCCGCGCTACTGATCGATGGGCCTCGCCTTTCAAGCTTCTCTGGAGCCGGCGCCCTTGGCGCCGGTTTTTTTCGTTTGGCCGGAACGGGATCCAGGACAGCGGGACATCGCAAGGCCGTCCCACGGCGTCGGTGACCATCCCCCCCCGCGCGGGCCGGTCGATGTGGGAGTTATGGCGGTCGATCGATGGCGCAACCCATCATGGGTCGGTCAACCTGTCTGACCGAGCTGCATCCAAGTGTGATCGATTTTTTCTCTTCCCGGGCCATCGAATAGCAAATTCGTCTAGGCGAACACGGATCGCGTAGGTATTCTATCCACGAAACCGATCGTGAGAAGAACAAATGATCGAAAGGGCGACGATGCCCGCGGATGATTTCGGCGTAGGAGCATCGCGGCTCAGACTCCTGACGCGGATCGCCGAGACCCTGGATGTGCCCGTCAGCGCATTGTACGAGCCGGAGGGGTCGCAGGCCGATCGTTCCAACCATCGCCTTCGCGCGGAGGCGAGAGCGCTGCTGGCGGCCTTCGTGAGCATCCGCGATCCGGAGCGGCGCCGGGCCTGCATCGCCTATGTCACGGCGGTCGCCCAAGGTGCGCGCGCCGAGGACGAACCTGGGAGCGATCGGGACGATCGCTGAGGGCGGGGCGGGGCGGGACGCAGCTTCTCCCCAGCGATCGGAGAGGCCCGCGCTGATCAAAGCCGGCCGCGTCTGCTAGAAGCCGCAGATGCCCCGCAGCTCCGCTCGCCACGTCGCCGAAGTCGCCGGATCAGGGATCGCGGGCCCGTCGAGAAGCGCGGAGGTCGCCGGCCCCACGCCGATGATGGCGCAGTACATCGAGATCAAGGCCGCCAACCCGGACTGCCTGCTCTTCTACCGGATGGGCGACTTCTACGAGCTGTTCTTCACCGATGCCGAGACGGCCTCGCGGGCGCTCGGCATCGTGCTGACCAAGCGCGGCAAGCATGGCGGCGCCGACATCCCGATGTGCGGCGTGCCCGTGGAGCGCGCCGACGACTATCTCAGCCGCCTGATCGGGCTCGGGCACCGGGTCGCGGTCTGCGAGCAGACCGAGGATCCGGCCGAAGCCAAGCGGCGCGGGCCGAAATCGGTGGTCCGCCGCGAGGTCGTGCGCCTCGTCACGCCCGGCACGATCACCGAGGATCGCCTGCTCGATCCCGGCAGCGCCAACCTGCTTCTGGCGATTGGGCGCCGCAAGGCCTCGGAAACGGCCTTCGCCTACGGGCTCGCGGCGATCGACATCTCCACCGGGCGGTTCTCCCTGAGCGAGGTTCCCGGCGCGGACCTCGCCGGCGCGATCGCCCGCCACGACCCGCGCGAGATCGTGTTGTCCGAGGCGATCCACGCGGATCCGGCACTGGCCCGCCTCTGGGCCGAGACGCGGGCGGCGGTGGTGCCGCTGGCGCAGGCGGAACTGGAGTTGGCCTCGGCCGAGCGGCGCATCCGCGAGCAGTACGGCGTCGCGACGCTCGACGGCTTCGGCGCCTTCACCCGCGCCGAGATCGCGGCCGCCGGCGCGGCCCTGCTCTACGTCGCGCGCACGCAGCTCGCCGCCCGCGCGCCGCTCAGCGTGCCGACGCGCGAGGAAGCCGGGACCACGCTGGCGATCGACGCGGCGACGCGGGCGAACCTCGAACTGACGCGCACCCTCTCGGGCGAGCGCAGCGGCAGCCTGCTCGACGCGATCGATCGCACCGTCTCGGCCAACGGCGCGCGCCTTCTGGCCGAGCATCTCGCCGGGCCGCTCACCGACCTCGCCGCGATCGGACGACGACACGAGGCCGTGGCGCGGCTGGTGGAGGACGGCCGCTTGCGCGGCACGCTCCGCGAGGCGCTCGCCCGTGCGCCCGATCTCGCCCGCGCCCTCGCGCGCACCGGTCTCGGCCGGGCGGGCCCGCGCGATCTCGCCGCGATCCGCGACGGGCTCGACGTGGCCCTCGCCCTCGGCGCGCGCCTCGCGGAGGGGCGCGACCTGCCCGACGACCTGACGCGACTGGCCGACACCCTCGCTTGCGCCGATCGCGACCTGGTGGACAGGCTCCGCGACAGTCTCGCCGACGACCTGCCGTTGAACCGACGCGACGGCGGATATGTCCGCGCCGGCTACCATCCGGACATCGACGAGGCCCGGCTGCTCGGGAGCGACTCGCGCAAGGTGGTGGCGGCCCTGCAGGCGCGCTACGCCGAGGAGACCGGGTGCCGGACGCTGCGGATCAAGCACAACGGCCTGCTCGGCTACTTCATCGAGGTGCCGCAATCGGTCGGCGAGGCCTGCCTCAAGGGCCTGATGCGCGACTTCGTGCACCGCCAGACCATGGTCGACGCCATGCGCTTCACCAGCGTCGAGCTCGGCGCGCTGGAGCAGAAGATCGCCGGGGCCGCCGAGCGGGCACTTGCCCTCGAGTCGGGCGTTTTCGACGATCTCGCCGCCCGCATCGTCGCGCAGGCCGAATCGATCGGCGACATCGCGGAAGCGCTCGCTGCGCTCGACGTGGCCGCGAGCCATGCCGAACTCGCGGTCGAGCTCGACTGGCGCCGGCCGCTGGTCGACGCATCGTTGAGCTTCGTGGTCGAGGGCGGCCGTCATCCGGTGGTCGAGGCGGCCCTGCGGAAGTCCGGCGCGGCCTTCATCGCCAACGATTGCGACCTCTCGGGCGAGGGACGCGGGCGCATCCGGCTGATCACCGGCCCGAACATGGGGGGCAAGTCGACCTACCTGCGCCAGAACGCCCTGATCGCGGTGCTCGCGCAGATCGGCGCCTTCGTGCCCGCCATCCAGGCCCGGATCGGCCGCGTCGACCGCCTGTTCTCCCGCGTCGGCGCCGCCGACGATCTCGCGCGCGGACAATCGACCTTCATGGTCGAGATGGTCGAGACGGCGGCGATCCTCAATCAGGCGAGCCGCCACTCGCTGGTGATCCTCGACGAGATCGGGCGGGGCACCGCGACCTACGACGGACTCTCGATCGCCTGGGCCTGCCTGGAGCACCTGCACGAGACGAATGCCTGCCGCTCGCTCTTCGCCACGCATTTCCACGAGCTGACCGCCCTGGGCCAGAGGCTGGCGCGGCTCGACAACGCCACCCTGAAGGTCGCCGAGCACCGGGACGGCGTCGTCTTCCTGCACGAGGTCGTGCCGGGAGTCGCCGAGCGCAGCTACGGTCTCCAGGTGGCGCGCATCGCGGGCCTTCCGGCGAGCGTCGTCGCGCGGGCCGGCGCGATCCTCAAGGGACTGGAGAAGGCCGAGCGCGAACGTCCGAGCCGTCCGCGCATCGACGACCTGCCGCTCTTCGCCAGCCTCGCACCGCCGCCCCTATCGGAGCCGGCGGTCGAGGCGGACGATACGCTCGGCCGGATGCTCGACGCGATCGACCCGGATGCGCTGACGCCGCGCGAGGCGATGGAGGCCCTGTATCGGCTCAAGCGCGAGCGCGGGGCGAACACCCGCTGACGGCGTCTCACCCCGGCGCGCGAAGGAACCCGTCCGGACATTCCGGTGTCGGAGCCCGCCCGGCGCGGCAGCTCGCGACGTAGTCGAGGGTGCTCGCGACGACCCGTTCGGAGTAGGGTTTCGCGATCACGCCGAAGGCCCCCGCGAAGTCGTCGGGAATGCGCTTGGCGTTGGCGGTCATGAACACCACCGTCGTGCGCGGGTCGGCGCTGAGAGCCCGGGCGACGTCGACGCCGGTGGGTCCGTCGACGAGGTGGATATCGACGAGCGCGATGTCCGGTGCGGTCGACAGTCCCAGCGCGATGGCCTCGGCCGAGCTACCGGCGATCCCGACGGTGACGTAGCCGAGATCGTCGAGCAGGAACTCGAGTTCGAGGGCGATCAGCGCCTCGTCCTCGACCACGAGGATGCGCAGGGCGGCCGGGCGCTCGTCTTGGTCTGCTGCCTCCCCTGTCCGCAAAGGCGTCATTCCGCGGAGCTTCCGGTGATCGGGCCGATCATGCGTCCCCCTCGAGGGGAATATGGATCTCGACTTCGGTGCCGGGCGCCCGGTCGCGCCAGGTGATCGTGCCGCGCAGCTGGCGCACCACCATCTCCACGAGGTTCCGGCCGAAACCGGCCGGGTTGACCGGTCCCGCCTCGAGTCCGACGCCGTCATCCTCGATCGTGAGATGCATGCCGGCGGCGGTGCGGCGCGCGGTGATGCCGATGCGACCGCTCCGGTTCTCCGGGAAGGCGTGGCGCAAGGCATTGGTCGCCAGCTCGTGGATCATCAGGGCGAGCGGAGCGGCCATGGCGGCGGAGACGGCGATCGAATCGATCCGCGCCTCCACCCGCGTGCGCTCCGCATCGAGGCCGGCGTTGAAATCGGACAGGAAGTCGTCGGTGAAGTCCGAGAGGTTGAACTTGGTGACGTCGCCGGCCGAGTAGAGCATCCGGTGGGCCGTCGAGAGCGCCCCGATGCGCTCGGCCATGCTCGAGAGCGCGTCGCGCGCCTCGCCCTCGGGCGTGCGCCGGGCCTTCAGCAGCATCAGCGACGAGATCACCTGGAGGTTGTTCTTGACCCGGTGATCGACCTCGTGGAGCAGCGCCGTCTTCTGCTCCAGCGCCGCCTGCAGGTCGGCGGTGCGCTGGCCGACCTGACGCTCCAGCTCGTCGTTGGTGCCGCGCATCGCCTGTTCGACGGTCCGCTTGTCGGTCATGTCGGCCTGTGCGGCGAAGAAGTATGCGACCTGCCCCGCGCCGTTGCGCACCGGGTTGACGGTCATGCTGTTCCAGAAGGCCGTGCCGTCCTTGCGATAATTCAGGAGCTCGCACTCGATCGGCTCCGCCGCGTCGAGGGCGGCCCGCAAGCGAGCCACCTCCGACACGTCCGTGCCGTCCCCCTGAAGCATCCGGCAATTGCGGCCGAGCAGCTCGCTCCGATCGTAGCCCGTCAGCTTCAGGAACGCCTCGTTGACCCAGACGATCGGATTGCTGTCGTGTGCCGCATCGGTCAACAGCATCGGTGTCGGGCTCGAATCGAACGCCCGAGCGAACGTTGCCGGAGCGAGCGGATAATCCGCCGGATCGCTGGTCTCCATCATCCTGTAACCGATCG
>CAZZZJ010000075.1:2412-10885 GCA_964658355.1 Beijerinckiaceae bacterium | reverse complement strand
GCGGAGATGCGGTTGCCCTATACGGCCGTGTTCGGCGTCTTCCCCATCCTCAACCATTGGACGTTCGTGGTGCGCAAGACCTGGCCGGTGCGGGCCGGAAAGGCCTATCTCGGCCGCGAGGAGGTCGTGCTCCCCGGCGGCAAACCTTGCGCGGCCCTCTGAACCGTCGCGGGCCTCATCCGCCGTGGGCCGGTGTGAATCCGGCCTTGTACCGAAGAACGCGTTCGGGACGCGGACGGGCGGCGCCTCCTCCGGTGACGGCGATGGCACCCGCGCCGGCCGCGGCGAGTCCGGCAGAGGACCCGACGCGCGGCCACGAGGGACCGCGCGGTGGCTCGGCCGCCGGCATCGCCACCCTGCTTTCGGGGGCTCGTGGACGAACGATGCCGTTCCGCGCGAGCCGCGGTGCTTGTCACATCCGATCGCCGGCCTCACCTACAGCCCCATGTCCAGCGCGTTCGACGTCATCATCGTAGGGGGAGGCGCCGCCGGCATCGGCGCGGCGCGGCGGCTTGCGGCGCAGGGCAAGGCGGCACTGCTGCTGGAGGCCTCGTCGCGCCTCGGGGGCCGGGCCTTCACGCAGGACCTCGGCGGGTATCCGCTCGACCTCGGATGCGAGTGGCTGCACTCGGGCGACCGCAACGCCTGGGTCGGCATCGCCGAGGCGTCGGGCTTCGCGATCGACCGTAGCGAGCCGCCATGGACCAAGGCGCATCCCGGCATCCCGCGCGACGAGGACGAGGAGGCGGCGGCGCAACGGGCGTTCGGCGAGTGGAACGAGCGGCTTGCCCGGATCGCCGGGGGCAGCGACCGGGCGAGCGATGCGCTCGAGCCCGATGCCCCCTGGAACGCCTACGTGCGGGCCATCGCCGGCTTCATGAGCGGGGTCGCCCCCGAGAACATCTCCGCCACCGACTACCTGGCCTACGACACGGCTTCGACCGGTCGGAACTGGAACGTGCCGCTCGGCTACGGCACCCTCGTCGCGGCCAGCCTGCCGTCCGCGACGGCTTTGCGCCTGGCCACCCCCGTCGAGCGGATCGACCTGACGGCGGACGGCGTCGCCGTCACGACGCGATCCGGCACCGTCCGCGCCGGGGCCGCCATCCTCACGGTCTCGACCGCGGTCCTGGCCGGCGACGCCATCCGCCTTCCCTCCGAGGCCGAACCTTGGCGCGCGGCCGCCGCTGCCCTGCCGCTCGGGCGCAACGAGAAGGTCTTCCTGGAGATCGGGCGCCACACCGCGTTCGAGCCGGACGCGCACGCCTACGGCAACCTGCGCGACGCGAGGTCGGCCGCCTACTCGATCCGGCCCAACGGCTGGCCGGTGATCGAGGCGTTCCTCGGCGGCGACGGTGCAGGCATCGTGGCCGAGGAAGGGCCGGCCGCCGGCTTCGCCCACGTCTCGGCCGAACTGGTCGCGCTGTTCGGGAGCGACGTGGCCTCGGCGATCCGGCCCCTCGCGGCCACGGCCTGGTCCCGGATGGCGTGCATCGGCGGCGCCTATAGCTGCGCCCTGCCCGGCCAGGCTTCGGCGCGGGCCCGGTTGGCCCGGCCGTGCGAGGACCGGCTCTTCTTCGCGGGCGAGGCGACACATCCCTTCGACTTCACGACCGCTCACGGCGCCCATGACAGCGGGCTTCGCGCCGCCGAGGAGGCTTTGTCGGCGCTCCGCACCAGGCGAGCCCCGGTCGGTTTCGCGCGAACGGCTTGATCCCGTCGAAGCGGATCCGCCGCATCGGTTTTACCCTGCGCTTCGCCTCGCGAGCGCTGTCCCGGCGAGGCTCCGCGCGATCTCGGTAGCCGACCGGGGCCCCCGGGCTTGCGGCGGCCGGATGCTCTCGTGCCTTCGGCCGTGTCCGATCACCCGGCAGTCGCCCGCGTCAGGACGCCGTGCCCGCGCCGGTTCGCGCATCGACGGACGACGATGTTCGGCGCTGTGCAGCGACGCGGACCTGGAATCCGTCTTTGCCGGCATGTCCGACGGGGACCGCGCGCACGGGCCGGATCGTTCCAGGGCGAGACGCCTTCGACCGGGATGGACCGGCGATCATGGCCGTTGTGGCGGAGCGGAATTCTCAAGCGGCGATCCGAGCTGCGACGGTGGCGGCTGGTTCGGGACCTGCGGCGCCGGCGCCGGCTGGCCGGAGCCTGCCGGTGGGACGCCCGTGCCGGTCTGCAAGGTCTGGTCCGCCTGCGTCTGGACCTTGTCCGCCGTCTGCTGACTGATCAGCCCGTAGGAGACGGCGACCGCCAGGGCGACGGCGATGACCGCTCCGATGATCGTCTTCGCGAGCCTGCTCTGCATCGGTCCCTCTCCCCGGATCTCGCGACGCCTATGCCGCTTCCTTGCGCGTGACGGCCAAGGCCCAGATCGTCGCCGGGATCCAGCCGATGATCGTGATGTGGAGCAGGATGCAGAGGATGCCCTGGATCACCTTCCCGCGGAGAAACATCGCCAGCCAGGGCGCCAGGAAGCAGATGATGATCATGACCATGGCGGACTTGGCTCCATGAGAAAAGACGGGCCGGACGACGAATGCGCGGGCCGCGATTTGAACGGTCGAACGCAACGAGGACGGTCGGCCGAGTGCCTTCCGGGGCGGCACGCGACCGCCGGCTGTCCAAGGCCATCCGACCCGAAAGGTTCCGGCGCCAGGCCCAAACGACAAGGGCCGCCCGAGGGCAGCCCTTAAGTCGGTCGAAACATAGGATGAATTGGAGCGGGCGAAGGGATTCGAACCCTCGACCCCAACCTTGGCAAGGTTGTGCTCTACCCCTGAGCTACACCCGCTCACAATGCTGGCCCGCTGGAAACGTTCGTGCCCGGCGGCCCCGGCGGCGCTCTCTAAACACCATTCCCATCGGCGTTGCAAGCGTCGGTCGCCAGGATTTTTCGGTCCGTGGGTTCTCACCAAAGGTCGGCGGGCGGCAGCCCGTCGCGCATCTCCCGCAGGCGCTCCACCGTGGCGCGGGTGGTCGCGTCGGGGAGCGCATCCAGGGCGAAGAAGGCGCAGGCCGCGATCTCGCGATCGGGCCGCTTCGCGCGCAAAACCGTGAAGGCCGGGGCGACGTAGACGGCGACGTGGTCGCGGGCCGAGGCCGCGCGGTTGCGATAGAAGCCGTGCAGGCGGAGCGCGGCCCCAGGGTCGACGGCGATCTCGGCTTCCTCGCGGAACTCCCGCATCATCGCCTCAGGCGCGGTCTCGCCGCGCTCGACACCGCCGCCGGGCAACTGCCAGCCGCTGACGTAGGTGTGGCGCACGAGGCAGACCCGCCCCTCGGAGTCGAAGGCCGCGCCGCGGACGCCGAGCGTCATTCCGCGGGTCGCCAGCGCGCCGAGGTGGAACAGGCGGCGCGCCAGCGGCCGGTCGAGGAGCTTCGTCATCGTGGGTCCGCCGCGGCCGCTCAGGCCACGTCCAGGGTGATCGCGCCGAGCCCCGCGATCGCGCCCACCATGCGCTCGCCCCGCCGCACCGGGCCGACGCCCGACGGCGTGCCGGTGAAGATCAGGTCGCCGGGCTGGAGCTCGAAATAGGCCGAGAGGTAGGCGATCTGCTCGGAGATCGACCAGATCATGTCGGCGAGGTCGCCGCGCTGGCGCTCGGTGCCGTCCACCGAGAGGGTGATCGCTCCCCTCGCCGGATGCCCGATCTCGGCCACGGGATGGATCGGGCCGATCGGACCGGAGAAGTCGGCCGCCTTGCCGAGGTCCCAGGGCCGTGCCAGCGCCTTGGCCTCGTCCTGCCGGTCGCGCCGGGTCATGTCGAGGCCGATGGCGTAGCCGTAGACGTGACCGAGCGCGGCCTCGACCGGGATGTCCCGGCCGCCACCGGCGAGCGCAGCCACCAGCTCGATCTCGAAATGGTAGTTCTCGGTCCGCGGCGGATAGGGGTGGCGCGTCGGCTCGGACCCGCAGGGCTGAAGCGCATCGGCCGGCTTCATGAAGAAGAACGGCGGCTCGCGGTCGGGGTCCTTGCCCATCTCGCGGGCATGGGCCGCGTAGTTGCGCCCGACGCAGTAGACCCGGCGCACCGGGAACAGATCGGCGCTGCCGGCGACCGGCAGGGCGATGCGGGGCGGGTTCGGGATGACGGACAGCATGGCGTGCCTCGCGAGATAGGGGCGGATCGTCGTTCGGGCATAGGGTGGACCGTGCGCCCGCTGCGGCTAGTCTTAGGTCAGGGACCGGTCCATGCCACCCCGCCGCGCTCGCATCGCGGCAACGCCTGCCACCGAATCCATGCCGAAGAATCCATCATGACCGAACGCGCCCCCGCTCCAGACGCCGTGTCCGCCGGTGCCCTCGTCTCGGCCCTGCGCGCGCGCCTGGGCGCGGCCCAGGTGGTCACCGATCCGTCCGACCTTGCCCCCTACCTGGTCGAATCGCGCAAGCTCTATCGCGGCTCCGCCCTGGCCGCCGTGCGGCCGGGCTCGACCGAGGAGGTCGCCTTCGTGGTCGAGGCCTGCGCGGCGGCGGGCGTCGCGGTGGTGGCGCAGGGCGGCAATACCGGACTCGTCGGCGGGGGGGTGCCGCACGGGGGCGTGGTGCTGTCGCTGGCGCGGATGAATCGCATCCTCGCTCTCGATCCGGTGAATGCCAGCATCGTGGTCGAGGCCGGTGCGATCCTGGCCGACGTGCAGGATGCGGCCGACGCTGCCGGCCTGCTGTTCCCGCTCTCCTACGCATCCCGCGGCTCGGCGCGGATCGGGGGGGCGCT
The DNA here is from genome assembly GCA_964658355.1 of Beijerinckiaceae bacterium. GTDB lineage: Bacteria > Pseudomonadota > Alphaproteobacteria > Rhizobiales > Beijerinckiaceae > Methylobacterium. The sequence continues at coordinate 6,164 of CAZZZJ010000075.1, read as the reverse complement.
CGCGTGCAATTCCGGCGGCATCGCGGTGCTGGCCTATGGCAATGCCCGCGACCTCGTGCTCGGGCTCGAAGTCGTCCTCGCCGACGGCCGGGTCTGGAACGGCCTGAAGGCCCTGCGCAAGAACAACGCCGGCTACGACCTCAAGCACCTGTTCGTCGGCTCCGAGGGCACGCTCGGCATCATCACCAAGGCGGTGCTGAAGCTGTTCCCGAAACCCGCCTCGCGCACCGTCGGATTCGTCGGGCTGCCCTCGGCCCGCGTGGCGCTCGACCTGTTCGCACGCCTGCGAAAGCGCGCCGACCGCGATCTCACCGCCTTCGAATTCATCCCGCCGGTCGGTCTCGACATGGTGCTGCGGCACATGCCCGGCACGGTCCGGCCACTCGCGGGCGAGCACGGCGCCTACGCGCTGATCGAGCTCGCCTCCGCCCGGCCCGACGCCGACACGCGGGCCGAGCTCGAGGCGGCGCTGTCCGAGGCGATCGAGGACGGGCTGGTCGAGGACGCCACGCTCGGGGCGAGCGAGGCGCAGAACCTCGCCCTCTGGGCGCTGCGCGAGCATCTCTCGGACGCGCAGGGGTACGAGGGCGGCTCGATCAAGCACGACGTCTCGGTGCCGCTGTCGCGCCTCGCCGATTTCGTCGAGGAGGCGAGCGCGGCCTGCGAGGCTGCCATGCCCGGCCTGCGGGTCTGCGCCTTCGGCCATGTCGGCGACGGCAACATGCACTTCAACCTGAGCCAGCCGATCGGCATGGACAAGGCCGCGTTCCTCGCGGCCTGGGCGGATTTCAACCGCATCGTCCACGACATCGTGACGGCGATGGACGGCTCCATCGCCGCCGAGCACGGTGTCGGCCTGATCAAGCGCGACGAGTTGCAGCACTACGGCGATCCGGTCGCCCTCGATCTGATGCGCGCGATCAAGGCGGGGCTCGACCCGAACGATCGCCTGAACCCCGGCAAGGTCGTCGCGCTGTCGGCCGATCCGCAACCCGCCCTGCCCTGAGCGCGACAGCGCATTCTGCCGAGGCGGGTGGATTTCGATTGTGCGGCGCACCATCTGCATCCATGATGCGATGACGCATCGCGCCATAAATCGGCTCCGTGGCCGGTCCAGGGTGCGAATCGAGCGTGCCGGGAAGCTTGGCCGGGTGCGCGCGGGTTTCCCTGCGTTAGCGGGGCGTTAACGGCTGAGGTTGCGTTTGACCGTCAACCGCGGTCGCCGCGCCGGCGGCGGGGCCCGTCGATTGCTTGGACCAGCACATTCCTTCGCAGGCGCGAAGGCCGACCGGCTCGTGACGTTTCAAGGAGACCATCGAGATGCCCACCTCTCAGGCCCGCGTGCAGACCGCCGAGGCGAGCCGCTACCTCCAGCAGCTCTGCCGCCACTGGAGCCACAAGTTCCCGGTGTCGGCGACCCCCGAACACGGCACCGTGCCGTTCGGCGAGGACCGGGTCTGCACCTTCGACGCCGAGCCCGACGCCCTGCTGATGCGGATCGCGACCTCCGATCCGGCCGGGCTGACCCGCCTCGAGAACGTCGTGTCCGACCACCTGATGCGCTTCGCCTTCCGCGAGAGCCTCGGCGAGATCACCTGGTCCCGCGCCACTTGATCCGGTAGACCCCGCGCCGATCTTGCTCGATAGGATCCGGACGTTCCGAAGGGGTCACGATGAACGCGCATGCCGAGCCGCCGATCGTGGGTTTGCCGCACGCCGAGCGGCTGGATCGTCTCGCGAGGGTGGCCGTCCGCGTCGGCCTCAACCTTCAGCCCGGCCAGGAGCTCGTCCTGACCGCGCCGCTCGACGCGCTGCCGCTGGCCCGCGCGATCACGGCCGAGGCCTATCGCGCCGGGGCGTCCCTGGTGACCACCCTGCTCGGCGACGACGCCGCGACCCTCGCGCGCTTCGAGCACGCCTCCGACACCGCCTTCGACACCGCCGCCGGCTGGCTCTATTCGGGGATGGCGGAGGCCTATCGCAACGGGGCCGCCCGCCTCGCGATCAGCGGCGACGACCCCTCGCTGCTGTCGGCACAGGATCCGGAAAAGGTCGCCCGCGCCAACCGGTCGCGCTCCAAGGCCTACGTGCCGGCCCTGGAGCTGATCGCCAATTTCGCCACCAACTGGACCATCGTCTCGGCCGCCACGCCGGCCTGGGCGCGCACCGTGTTTCCGGACCTCCCGGAGGCGGAGGCCGTGGCGAAGTTGTGGGATGCGGTGTTCGCGGCCTCTCGCGTCGACGGCCCGGACCCGCTCGCCGCCTGGACCGCGCACAACGCCCACCTCCATGCGCGCAAGGACCTCCTGAACCGCCGCCGCTTCTCGGCGATCCGCTTCCGCGGGCCGGGCACCGATCTCACCGTGGGCCTGGCCGACGACCACGAATGGTGCGGCGGCGCGGCGACCTCGCGCAGCGGCATCACCTGCAACGCCAACATCCCGACGGAAGAGGTCTTCACCACGCCGCACAGGGCGCGCGTCGAGGGTCACGTCACCAGCACCAAGCCGCTCTCGTACCAGGGCACGCTGATCGAGGGGATCCAGGTGCGCTTCTCCGAGGGCCGGATCGTCGAATCGGCGGCGAGCCGGGGTGGCGACGTGCTCGCCCGCGTCCTCGACACCGACGCGGGGGCGCGGCACCTCGGCGAGGTCGCGCTGGTCCCGGCCTCCTCGGCGATCTCGGCCTCGGGGCTCCTGTTCTACAACACGCTCTACGACGAGAACGCCGCGAGCCACATCGCGCTCGGCCAAGCCTATTCGAAGTGCTTCGTGAACGGCGGTGCGGACTTCTCCGAGGACGACCTCGCGGCGCGCGGCGCCAACCGCAGCCTGATCCACATCGACTGGATGATCGGTTCGGCCGAGATCGACGTGGATGGCATCGCCGCCGATGGGCAGTCCGTGCCGGTGATGCGCCGCGGCGAGTGGGTCTGACGTCCAGGGAGATCGGGTGAGCCGGCCGGCTCCTTATCCCGCGCTCGGCCTCAGGCTCCACGCCGTTCGACACGTTCCAGAACCATGGTTCTGGAATGTGTGCCTCGCGGGGCGCCGTTCGCGCCCGGGGATCGGGTTCGGCCCGACCGCGCGGAGGCGCCGTGATCCGTTCGGCTCGCGGGATGCACGCCACAAAAAAACCGACTAAGACGGCGCCATGACAGGACGATCCTATCGCGATGCGCGCGGCCGACCGCTCGTCGCCGTCACCGGCCTCGGCATCGTCTCCTCCCTCGGCCACGGCCAGGACGCGACCTGGGCCGCGCTGACGGAAGGGCGATCCGGCATCCACGCGATCGCGCGGTTCCCGACCGACGGCCTGCGCACGCGCATCGCCGGCACGGTCGACTTCCTCGACACCGACCCGCTGGTCGCCCCCGCCCTGTCGGAGCGCTTCGCCCGCGTGGCGGCCGAAGAGGCCGTGACGCAGGCCGGCATCGGGTCGACCGGAGACTTCCCCGGCGCGCTGTTCATCGCGGTGCCGCCCGTCGAGATGGAGTGGCCGCAGCGGCGGGCCCTGGCGGAGGCCTGCGGCGGCGACGGGCCGGTGACCTATGCCGGCCTCCAGCAGGCGGCGGCATCGCGGACCTTCGACGCGTGGCACGACCTCTTCATCTTCGGCACGGTGGCCGACCGCATCGCCGACCGCTTCGGCACCAAGGGCTCGCCGATCTCGCTCTCCACCGCCTGCTCGTCCGGCGCCACCGCGATCCAGCTCGGCGTCGAGGCGATCCGGCGCGGCGAGATGCAGGCGGC
>CAZZZJ010000075.1:0-2312 GCA_964658355.1 Beijerinckiaceae bacterium | reverse complement strand
CCACCGCGATCCAGCTCGGCGTCGAGGCGATCCGGCGCGGCGAGATGCAGGCGGCCTTGTGCATCGGCACGGACGGCTCGGTGAACCCGGAATCCCTGATCCGGTTCTCGCTTCTCTCGGCGCTTTCGACCCAGAACGATCCGCCGGAGAAGGCCTCGAAGCCGTTCTCGAAGAACCGCGACGGCTTCGTCATGGGCGAGGGCGCGGCGGCCCTCGTGCTGGAGGATGCCGAATCCGCCGTCGCGCGCGGCGCGACGATCCTCGGTTACGTCCTCGGCTGCGGCGAAAAGGGCGACGGCTTCCATCGCACCCGCTCGAGCCCCGACGGCGCGCCGATCATCGCGGCGATCCGCGCCAGCCTCGACGATGCCGGGATCGGGCCGGAGGCGATCGACACCGTCAACGCCCACGGCACCTCGACGCCCGAGAACGACCGCATGGAGGCGATGGGCCTGATGGCGGTGTTCGGGGAAGGCGCCGCGCGGATTCCCGTCACCTCGAACAAGTCGATGCTCGGCCATACGCTGACCGCCGCCGGGGCGATCGAGGCCGCGGTCTCGCTGCTGACGATCCGCCACGGGCGCATCCCGCCGACGATCAACTACACCGTGCCGGACCCGGCGATCCCGCTCGACATCGTCACCGAGGCGCGCGACCTGCCGGTGGCGCGTGTCCTGTCGAACTCGTTCGGTTTCGGCGGTCAGAACACCTGCCTCGTGCTCGGGGCCGAGCCGGCATGAGCGCGACAGGGATCGCGGAGCGCCGCATCCTCGTCACCGGCGGCGCTTCGGGCCTCGGGTCGGCGATCGTGCGGGCGCTGGCGGCTTCGGGCCACGGGGTGGACTTCACCTACCGCGCCTCGCAGGCGCCGGCCGAGGCCTTGCTCGCCGAGCTGCGCGACCGCCATCCCGACGCGCGCTTCGAGGCGCATGCGCTGGATCTCGCCGACCGCGGCGCGCTCGATGCGTTCTGCGAGTCGGCCGAGGCGACGAGCTATTTCGGCTTCGTCCACAATGCCGGCCAGTCCTACGACGCGCTCGCCGCGATGCTGGACCAGGACCGGGCCGAGGCCCTGATGCAGGTGAACTTCTTCTCGCTGACCCGGATCGCCAAAAGCCTCGTGCGCGGCATGATCCGGGCGCGGGCCGGGCGCATCGTCGCGATCGGCTCGGTGGCGGCGCTCCGCGCCAATACCGGCAACGCGGCCTATGCGGCGACCAAGGGGGCGCTGATCGCCTATTGCCGCACCCTGGCGATCGAGTCGGCCAAGCGCGGCGTCACCGTCAACGTCATCGCGCCGGGCTTCATCGACACGCCGATGATGGCCGGATACGCCGCATACCGCGCCGGCATGGAGCGTCAGATCCCCGCCGGACGCTTCGCCGACCCGGCCGAGGTGGCGGCGCTCGCCGCCTTCCTGATGGCCGAGACCGCCGCCTACATCACCGGTGCCGTCCTGCCCGTCGACGGCGGGTTGACGGCGATGATGGGCGTCCACCGCTGACCATGGGCGTGATCTTGCCCGCACGGCCCGTGCTGGCCTGCCTGCTCGTGATCCTCGGCACGGGCGCCGTGCGGGCCGATCCGGTCCCCTACCGGGTCGACGGCCTGCCGCGCGGCGAGACCCTGAGCATCCGGGCCGAGCCCGACTCGTCGGCCGAGGTGGTCGGCGAGATCCGTGCCCGCGCGCTCGTCGCCGGCTGCACCAACGACACGCCGAGCCGGACCACCTGGTGCCGGGTCAAGGTCGGCCGCACCGTGGGCTGGGCGCGACGACGCTACCTCGCGCCGGAGTGACGGTGGGTTGATGCGGCGGCGCGAACCGCCGTGCTAAAGCCCACCCTGCGCCCTCATCCTGAGGTGCCGGAGCGAAGCGGAGGCCTCGAAGGAGTCCTTCGGGGATCGCAGCGGATTCCGGATGGCTCCTCGAGGCCCTCTGCCACGGGGCGCCTTCGGATGAGGGCGTGAATGGGATCGGCCGAGATCCGGATGGAGTCGGCCCAGCGTTTGAAAGTCATCCGATGCAAGCCCTCCAACTCTTCGGAGACCGCGACCTGCGCCTGGTCGAGGTCGAGGCCCCCCCTCCCCCCGGTCCCGGCGAGGTCCGGGTGCGGGTTCGCGCGGTCGGCCTGAACTTCATCGACGTGTGGGGCTTTCGCGGGATGGCCTTCGCCAAGCGGCGCCTGCCGCTGACGGTCGGCGCCGAGGCCGCGGGCGAGATCGCCGAACTCGGCGAGGGCGTGGAGGGGCTCAAGACCGGCGACAAGGTCGCGCTCTACGGCGCCATGACCTGCGGCAAGTGCCGCGCCTGC
>CAZZZJ010000074.1:0-10963 GCA_964658355.1 Beijerinckiaceae bacterium | reverse complement strand
GGCGCGATTCTCATCGACGAGCTTGCGCCAGCGGTCGAGGCGCTCGGGGTCGAGGCGTCCGTCGGCGATGGCGGCCTGCACCGCGCAGCCGGGCTCGTGGGCGTGGGTGCAATCGCGGAACCGGCAATCGGGCGCGCGCTCGGTGATCTCGGCGAACAGCGTCCCGATCCCGTCCGCGGCGTCGCTGACGTGGAGCGTGCGCATCCCGGGCGTGTCGATCACCCAGCCGCCCCCCGCCATGGCGTGCAGGGATCGCGACGTGGTGGTGTGGCGGCCCTTGGCGTCGTGCTCGCGGATCGCGCCGGTCTCCTGCTGGGTGTCCCGGCCGGGCCCGGCGAGCGTATTGACGAGGGTCGACTTGCCGACTCCGGACGAGCCGACCAGCGCGACGGTCTGTCCGGCCCCGCACCAGGGCGCCAGGACCGCCGCGGCATCCGGGCGGCGCGGGTTGACGCTCACCACGGACAGCCCGCGCTGCAGGGCGGCGGCTTGGCGTCGATAGGATTCCGGGTCGTCTGTCAGGTCGGCCTTGGTGAGCAGGATCACCGGGTTCGTTCCGCCCTGGTTGGCCAGGGCGAGGTAGCGCTCCAGGCGCGCCGGGTTGAAGTCGGCGTTGCACGAGGTGACGACGAACAGGGTGTCGACGTTGGCGGCGGCGACCTGCGGGGTCTTGCCGCCCTCGGTGCGCCGCTGCAGCACCGTTCGTCGCGACAGCCGGCGGTGCAGCGTCAGCGTCCGCGGATCGGCCAGGACCCAGTCGCCGACCGTGACGTCGCCGGTGCTGGCGTGGACGGGCAAGTGCAACTCGACGGTGCCGGCGACCGACAGCGCGGTCAGGCGTGAGCGGTGGACCGTGGCGACGCGCATCGGCGCGAACCCGGCCTCGGCGGGCTCGCACTGGTCCTCGAAGAACTCGGACCAGCCGAGGCTGGCCGACGCCGCGGCGCGGAGGGCATTGGGATGATCGCTCACGGCCCTGCCCATGCCACGGCGCCGGCCGGCTGACCAGCGAGCCGCTGTCCGGCCACACGCGCGTCGGTGGCCGACGCAGCCCGATATTTGAATTCAAAATCCTCCATGACGATGAGCGAGTTAATTTCAACGCCCGGACAAATAATGTTCGTTTGCAGGGCCGCGTCGACTTGCCCTAACCTCCACCGATGCGGTCCAGGCGCAGCCATGCTGCCGCGGCCCGTCAAGAACAGAGCCTGACTCAACAGGCGCCGCAAGGCAGCGACCGCGAGACCAGGGCGGCCGTCGGGAGGGAGAGTCGCGTGAAGAAGAACAAGATCGTCAGCGCCGACGAGGCGATCGCGCTCATCCGCAACGACGACGTCGTCACGACGACCGGCTTCGTGCAGAGCTGCATCCCCGAGGCGCTGCACGCGGCCCTGGAGAAGCGCTTCGTCGAGACCGGCGCGCCCGGCAACCTCACCCTGATCATGACGGCGGGTGCCGGCGACAGCAAAGGGCTGGGCACCGGGCGCCTCCACCACGAGGGCCTGCTCGGACGCGTGATCGCGGCCAATTTCGGCCGCATGCCCAAGGTCGCGCAGGCCGCGCAGGACAACCGCATCCGCGGCTACAACCTGCCGCAGGGCGTGATCTCGCAGCTCTACCGCGCCTGCGCCGCCGGCCAGCCGGGCCTGTTCTCGAAGGTCGGCCTGCACACCTACGTCGATCCGCGACACGGCGGAGGCCGGGTCAACACCCTGACGACCGACGAGATCGTCAAGGTCGTGGAGGTCGAGGGCGAGGAGTGGCTGTTCTACCGGGCCACCAAGATCGACGTCGCCTTCATCCGCGCCACCAGCGCCGACCCGGCGGGCAACCTCTGCGTCGCCAAGGAGGCGCTGACGCTGGACAACCTCGCCCAGGCGATGGCCGCCCGCAACAACGGCGGCATCGTCATCGCGCAGGTCGAGCGCATCGTCGAGCACGGCTCGATCAAGCCCAAGGACGTGCGTGTGCCGGGCATCCTGGTCGACTGCGTCGTGGTGGCGCCGCCCGAGCAGCACCGCATGAATTACGGCATCCAGCACGACGCGGCGCTCGCCGGCGAGATCCGCGTGCCGGTGACCGGCCTGAAGAAGATGACGCTCGACGCGCGCAAGATCATCGCCCGGCGCGCGGCGTTCGAGCTGCCGCCGAACGGCGTGGTCAACCTCGGCGTCGGCGCGCCCGAGGGCATCTCCTCGGTCGCCAACGAGGAGAAGGTCACCCCCTACATCACCCTGACGACGGAGGCCGGGGCGGTCGGCGGCGTGCTGGCCTCCGGCTCGAGCTTCGGCGCGGCCACCAACGCCGACTCGATCATCGACCAGAACCAGATGTTCGACTTCTACGACGGCGGCGGCCTCGACATGACCTGCCTCGGCATGGCCGAGTGCGACGGCGCCGGCAACGTCAACACCAGCCGCTTCGGCGGGCGCCTCAACGGCTGCGGCGGCTTCATCAACATCTCGCAGAACGCGCGCAAGGTGGTCTTCGCCGGCACCTTCACCTCGGGCGGCCTCGTCACCGAGATCGACGGGGGGCGCCTGCGGATCATGCAGGAAGGTCGCTCGCGCAAGTTCGTCGCCGCCGTCGAGCAGAACACCTTCAGCGGACCCTTCGCGCAGGAGCGCCGCCAGCCGGTGCTCTACGTGACGGAGCGCTGCGTCTTCAACCTCACGCAGGCCGGGCTGGAACTGATCGAGGTGGCGCCGGGCATCGACATCGGCCGCGACATCCTCGCCCACATGGACTTCACCCCGGTGATCGAGAACCCGATCCCCATGGATCCGCGCATCTTCCGCGACGAGCCGATGGAGCTGTTGGCCGACCTCCTGAACCTCAACCTGCCCGACCGGGTGAGCTACGATCCGGTGCGCAACCTGCTGTTCGTCAACCTGGAGGGCTGGCAGGTCCGCTCGAAGGGCGACATCGACGCCCTCAGGCAGGTGCTCGAGACCGCCTGCCTGAAGGCCGGGCAGCGGGTGAACTCGGTGGTCAACCACGACGGATTCCGCATCGGCGAGAACCTCTACGACGACTATGCCGAGATGATCGAGTACCTGTCGAAGTACCATTACCTGACGACGACCCGCTACGCGACCAGCGCCTTCCTGCGCCTGAAGATGCAGGAGGCGCTGAGCCGGCGCGGCCTCGCCCCGCACGTCTTCGAGCGCCGCTCGGAGGCGCACGCCTTCCTCGAAGCCGCCGAACGCGAGGCCGGCGCGCAGGCGCAAGCCGGCGAACGGCCCCTGCGCGCGGCGGAGTGATCCGGGCTTCCGGCCCATCGGATCGGTCGAGCGCTCTCTCGTCCGCTTCCCCTCATCCCGGGGCGCCGTAGGCGAACCCGGGATGAGGGGGAGGATGCCCGGGCGGTGGCATCCCGTTCGGCCGTCTGGGGGAAAGCGATTAGTATTTTCGACCTTACTGATATCGTTAGACTTTTTCGACGCGCTCAAACCGATTGTTCGACCCTTGAAAGCGATTGATCGAAAGCATTTGCGGGCCTGAAAGCGATTAATGCAATTCCATGCTCAATGATGCGCGGCCGAGTCCGTGCTATTGATTACGTTTCCCGTCAGCTCCGGATGGCTCGCCCCGTGGGTGCCTTCTTGATCGTTGCCGCCATGCAAGGACGTCCACGCTCCGAAAAAGCAATCCATCAAGGCCTGCCCGATCCCGACGTCTCGCTACGACACGGAGCTTGTCCTCCTGCACCGCGCGGATCACGCCATCGAAGCCCGGAGGCATCCTGGCGGCCTCGACAAGGCTCATGAGTTCCTGGTTGCGCCTACGCGGCTTTGCAGCGCCTCTCACGAGCTCGGAGACGAACAGATCGATGGAGACCCCGCTCAGCCTTGGCCCATCATCGTACTCGTTCCGAACGACGGAGAGATGACCACTGTCGATCAGTGCTCTCAACGCCTGATCCGTCACGCCGAGCCTTCTTTCGGCTGCGGCGAAGCTCAAGCGGTCGTCGAGCGCCTCCTTGATCGAGGGGAGCGAGTTCCGAGGAACCGGAATGGTGCGGGAATACGGCATGCCGGGCTCGATGAGCCCAAGGTCGAACAGGACGGGGAGCAGCCGCTTCGCTCCCGGCCTCAGCCCGAGGGCCACATTCGCTGCGGTGAGCGTTAGGAAGGCGCTTTCGCCCGCGGGCTTCCGGAAGACCCGGGTGTTGATCCCGCATGCGACGTTCCGCAGGAAGTGCCGCTCGTACTCGTCCGAGATCGGTTCCTGACCCTCCCGGCCCAGCACCGCCATCAGCCGATGCTGGTAGAACCTGTAAGGAGTTAGCGTGCGCTCAGGCAGTTCGCTCGTGTTAACGCCTGCCGCGGGCCGGGACACGAGCAAAGTGTCGAGCATCGCGTGGAACGCGTCCGGCCAGCCCTCGAAGATGCGATAGGCCGCGGCCTTCGCGTGCGAGCGAGCGGCCATGTCGGTCCGTTCCAGCGTCCTCATGCTCGAACCGGGCGGTCCGCCGACGGTAAGCAACGTCGTCTGGATATGGCGAAGGGAGATGGCGTCGAGGACCGGTAACCGAGCGTGGGGTGCATCCATCAGCCTGGCGAGGATGTATCCGTCGGCCTCGACGAGATCAGGATGGATCCTTTCGACGGAGCGTCCGGAGACCGGCGCGCCGCACGGGCAGCGCGTTAGATCCGTCCGCCAAAACGGGTAGCTCTTACCGCAGCGCTTGCAGGCGGCTTCGAGTTCGCACCCGTGCCGAGGACAGATCTCGATGGGCTTGTAGTCCCACCAAAAACGCCGGTGGGGCACGACATCCTGATCCGGCGAGGCGAGATCCTCTTGCAGGCAGCCGACGCAGATCCGGGATGGTCTCGTCACCCAATCCAACCTGTAGAGGCGCTGCCCACCCACGACCGCGTCGTAACCATCGTAACGCACGGTCGAGCGCTCCAGCGTTCCGTCCCGAAGGCCGGCGAGTCGCTCGACCCTTCCCCGATGGATGCCGGAGACGATCTGCTTGAACAGGCACCCCACCCTCTTGGCCATCGCCCTGGCATCCTGGAGCCGGTGTCTGGCCGCGAGACGACAGAACACGCCGTATGCCGGCTCCTCGGCCTGCGGGGGCGCCACCCTGAGCGCCAATCTCCCGGGAGGCATCATGACACCCGTCGCCGCCCCGTCGCCGGGTCCGGTCCGCCGCCGCCTGGGATGCGCTTCGCCAGGGCAACGGCGGGATCGCGGCGGAAAAACGCCGCCCGGCAATCCGGTGGCCCGATCACCGGCCTCATGCCCATCTCTCCGAGCCGGCGGAGGACCTTTCGCGGCGACGTTCCGACGGAGCGAGCGAGTTCCGCCGCAGGCACATACTCGGAGCGGAATCGCTCGACGTCGTCGGCGCCGACGCCACGGATCCCTACACCCGATCCAAGATGGCCCTGCCGGACTAGCGCACGTGCGACCTCGTGATGAACGCCGAGTCGAGCCGCGGTCCTCTCGATCGACAGGCCTCGTGCGGACGCGAGCTCGCGTAGGTCCGCTGGTTTCACGTGCAACCCCGTCAGCCCGATCCCGGGTCCGGCTGCGACATCAAGTTTTCCTTCGGCGACGGCTGCGCAGGCGACGTCCAACGGTACGCCCACGGCACGGCAGGCGATGGGCAACGGGATCGTTCTTTTCGCCGAGCTGTCCTTGTGGCAGGCGTATCCCCTGAGACGGGCAACATAGCGTGACGCCGCCTTGCCGTCGTAGCGGCCCCCGACTGACGGAATGGCTGCTGCGACGGCGACACGTCGTGCCTGTCCCCGGCCAACCCCGAAGACCTCGCGGAGCCCGGTCAGCCCGACCGTGGCGCGCCGACGCCTGAGCGCAGACGCCAGGCCGGAGTGCGGCACCGGAATGGTCACGCCGCGCCGTGCCCCGACCGGAACCAGCCCCTCTCGATCGAGGGCACGGCGTGCACGAGCGTAGCCCATCCCGAGCAGGCCGGCGGCGGCGGTGGCGCTCACCGTCGCGACTTCCGGATCGTGCCCGAGCCGGACCTCATCGGCGGCCATGATGCCGTTCGCGACGGCGTGCCGACGGAGCTCCCGCCTGAGTTCATTTCCGAACGCCTCCGCCGGCAGATCCTTGATCCAGAATTCGTAGACCCAGCCGTAGCGTGCCAGCAGGCCTGCCCTGGGCGGGGCTTCGCCGACGACCGTGTCGAGCGCCATCTGGAACCCATCGGGCCAGTTCGAAAGCATGTCCAGCCCCCGGTCACGGATCGTCCCCCTCTCCTCCTGCGGCCGGGCCGGGCGGAAGCGGGACCATCCCTCGATCTCCCCGGTCCGGTCGAGAAGGCGGACGGCATCGTCGTAGCCCAAGGCGTCGAGGCGCGTCGCCGGATCGGCGGCGCCCATGATGCGACCGGCAAGGAATGCGTCGCTTACCCGGTCCGCGCCGCGGTCCTCGACCATCGACAGCAAGGAGGTGCCGCACCCGCATCTGTCGATGCGCCCGCCCCAGCCCTGCCGACGACCGCATGAAGCACAGGTCTCGCGGAGAGGAGTGCCATGCCGCGGACAGGAGGTGATCGAGCGGACGTCCCACCAGCATCGATGATGCATGTGGAACGATTCCGGCTCGCCGCGCGCGGACGCGGCGCTGCGGTCCTCGGCGAGGCATCCGCAGCACCAACGGCGCGACGACACCGACCAGTCGCCAAGGGCGATGCGCTCACCCCCCAACCGCACGGTTCGTGACGACGCGTCGATGTCGGGCGAGAAATGGCCGAGACCGTCCGCCTCGATCCCGACCAGCCTTGCCAGCATCGTCGCGCCGCGGCCGGCGAGCAGGGAGCGGAGGCTAAGGCCGCAGGCCGATGCGAAAGCACCGACGTCCCCGCGCCCGTGCCTCGCCGCCAGACGGCCGATCAGTCCGTGCGCCGGCTCGCCCCGGATCCTCGGCAACCGCAGGGATAGCCGCTCCCCTCTCATACGCGCGTGCCGAAGGAATTGCGCCGGGGGGCCTCCTGGGTCCGATGCGGGGTCACCCGCGACATGTCGACCATCCGCCCGGACGCCATCTCCCGCCACAGGATCCGGAAGTCGGCCTCGTTCGCGAGGTAGGGGTTGCGCTCGGAGGGGGTCTCCTCCTTCGCTTCGAGGAACTTGGCATCGAAGTCCGCAAGCTCCTCCTCCTTCTCGTACTCGATGCTGACCGAGCCGTAGGCGCGTCCGAGCAGCGACAAGCTCAGCGACCGCTCGTTTTCTTCCAGGGCGAACCGCAGGGCCCGCGAGAAATGCTTTGAGACGAGCCCGATCTCACCGCCGGTCGCGCAGTAGATGCGCGACGCGGGATCGAACGCGTGAAGGTTGGATGCGTCCGGGAGCATGATCTGCTTCTCGAAGCGCTTGACCACGGCGAGGAACTTCGTTCGGCCGGCCTGTGTGCTCCAATTGTAGGGCCTGACCCAGACCTTACCCTCAAACCGGCCCTTGTATTGCTCAAGCTTCTTTGTCGCCGGCAACCTCGCCATGTGAGGCAATCCGAACATGGCGAGCTGCGCGCCGCACCGATTCAGGAACAATTTTATGAACTCGGCGATGTCCTCCACGGCATCGTCCGACTTGTGGTCGATGATGTGATGCCCCTCGTCGATCAGGATCATGCGGGTCTCCATCTCGTCGCAGAGCATCGCGATCTCCGACAGGATGCTGTCGGCGGTCGAACCCGCCGGCAGGGCGTAGCCAGGCTTCAGCGCGTTGAAGATCGCCACGGCGAGCTGGCGCGGCTGCGTGCGCTTCGGCGCGTCGACCATGACCACGGGACGGATGGTCGTGTAGTCCCGCTCGTACGCGGAGTGCTGGTCGCGGAACCGCTTCAGCATCGTGGTCTTCCCAGCGCGGGGGTTGCCCAGGACCAGGAGGGCATGCGTCTCCGGCCTTCTCAGGCCGGCAGGCCTCCAGCGCCCGAACAACCGGTTCAGCTCGCGGTGTCCGGCGATTAGCGTCTCGTGAGGGAAGATGGTCGTCTCGAAGGCATTGACCCGTTCGGCGATGTCGTCGTCGTCCATCGGTCAGTTCTCCTCCCACTGGGCGGACAGAGCTTCCACCTCGTCTTCAAGTCTCAGATGAAGGTCGGCCGCACTCAGCACCCCCGCGTCGGCCGCGGTTGGTTCGGATGTGACCGAATCCGGAGGCTCGGCCTGGGCGACGGGCTTTGAAGGGGCCTGCGTCGGGGTGTCACCACCGGAAGGAGCTTCGTCGGCGAGGCCGCGCTGACCGCCGATGGGTGTGAAGAAGAGCCCGTTCGGGGCGCGATAGACCGCTGCCCGCTTGGCGGTCGACAGGTTCCTCCCGGCGTTACCGAGGATCTCATCGGCGTCCGCCTCCGCCTTCAGCTTCGACCGCTCGATGTCGTCCTCGGTGACCTTCCCCTTCGTTCCCGCGACACGCGCCTCACGCAGGTGAAGCTTCGATTGCGCGAACGACACGCCGTGCGAGATCTTGCTGTTGGTGCAATCGGCCCGGATATGAAAACCCCTCACGCGGTTGAGCACCGCGATGTCGCGCATGTCGAAGGGATCGAACCGGCACTCGACCCATTCCTTGCTGCGACCGAGATCCTCTCTGAGCGCGGTGAATTCGGAGGACCAGTAGTTCAGCCCGTTAATGTTGATCCCGTCGTTGCCGAGCGGGCGCATCTCGACCTGGCCCGTGAGCTCGACGAGCAACTCCTGGCGGGGCACCGGCCTGATGCCGTTTTGACGCTCGATGAGTTCGTTCCAGACGTCGAGCGGGCGCGCATCCCTGAGCCCGCGATGCTTGGCCACGTGGTAGTCGTCGACGAGGTATCTCAGCACGTCGGCCTGGACCTGAGGGAGATCCCACTCCGCCCGCTTGATCGACCTGTACTCTCCCCGTTCCGCCGCGTTCCAGAATGTCTTGCCCTCCTTGTGGCCGAGGACCTGGATGTTGAAACGGCCGAAGAACCTTTCGATTTTGCCCTTGAGCCAGGGCGACATCACGGGCAGCGGCCTGACCCAGAAGTTCATGGCCCGCTCGGACCGCTTCAGGCTCATGGAGCGGAACTCTTTCCCGTTGTCCACGAACAGCTCCCCGAAGATGCCTTCGCAGGGCCACGGATTCTCCAGGTCGGGATAGCCCCTGAGGTCCTTCGGCCAGAAGGAATGGGCGAGACATCTCTGAACGGTCGCGTAGCTCGGCGGCGCGAAGGACAAATGGCACCCAGGAATCATCGAACTTGCGCGGTCGAGCGTCGCGGTCAGCCATGGACGGCCGAGGGCGCGGCCGCTCACGGGGTCGACGACGATGAGATCGATCAGGCAATGGTCGATCTCGACTTCCGCCAGCACCTTGCCGGGTCGCCCCTGACGCTTGAACACGTTGAACGTCAGGTATGCCTCGCGGCTCGACGTGCGCTCCTTGAGTTCGTCCCGTGCGGCGATTTCCTTGTTCTTGAAAGCCAGGAACGTCGGATAGCTCGGGTACGGCCTAGGCTTCCCTGCCTTCTTTGCCTCGTCTAGATTAAGGCCCTTGCCTTCGCAGTGCTTCTCGAACTGACGATAGGCGAACATGAGATCGGGGCTAAGCTTCTTGAGGAAAAACTCCTCTAAAAGCTCCCTCATCTTGTCGTACATCCATGGATCGTAGCGCGGGCCCGATTGGCCGCGAAGATTGAAGGCGGGGATCAGCACACGGATGTCCTCTCCGTAGCGGATCCAAGTCCGGTACCAAACACCGATGGTTTGGGGATTGGGCGCCTTCAATGGCTGCCCCTTCTTCGGTCGCTTCAATTGGTCGGGGCTCTTCTTCCGTCGTTTGCGCGCCTGCTCCTCCCGAACGGCCTTCAGCGCGATATCCTGCTTCTCCCACTCGTCCTTCCTGTCGGCGAAGACGCTTTCGGCTACCTCCGGAAGGCACCCGTCGAGCGTCTCGCCGGCTTCCACCCGTCTCTTGGCCTCGCGCAGGTAATCGACCCGGCGCTCGGCGATGATCTGGTATTCCTCCGGAAACGAGGCGAACGTCCGCGACAGCAGGTACGCGACCTGCTCGTCGTCCATCTCCGGGTCGCCGGGATAGATCTCGACGGATTCGTCGAGGCGCAGCCGGGTCATCTCGTCCTTGGGCCACACCACCGGATCCTGCCCGGGCCTGGAGACCCTGTAGCCCCCGGTGCGGGAGCGTCCGTGGTAGGTCCACAGCTCCGGGTCCGCGTCGCCGACGCGGACCCGGATGCGGACGCCGGGGGACAACGCGAGCGTCGCCGACGTCACGGACGGCCTCGCGCGACGACGGTGCCCGGACCGATGGGGCGGTCCAGGTCCTCGATCAGCAGGTAGCCGGTCGCGACGAGGGCGAGCAGGTCATCGAGGCGCCCCGGTTCGAGGCCCGCGGACGCGAGCAGCCGTCGCACCGTCGTCGCCGTCCCGCGCGCAGGCGACGCGGCCGTCAGTGCGGCACGCACGGCTCGATCACGCCCGGGACCGGGCGCGAGCAGGATCGCCCGGGCGTTCGAGAGCCTCGGCTCCCTGCGGATACAGCGGTCGGTCCAGATCTCGAAGGTGGCGCCGCGGGCCGCGCATTCGGCCTCGATCGCCATGCGGCGTCCGCGCAACGTCGGGTCGCGTGCCAGCACGGCTTCTGGCTTGACCTCGCGATAGACGGGGAACGCCGTCCGTCGCAGGACCAGGAAGTCGGGGGTATACCGGCGCCGTCCTTTCAGTCCGTCGAAACGGAAAGTCTCGGGTTGCGAACCGAAGTCATCGACCTCCGGATCGACGGCCATCAGCATGATGAGATCGGCCTCCAGCCGGCTCTCGTAGGGCACGGCCCTCCCGAGTCTCGGCACGAACAGTTCGTGCGCGATGGATCGGCGCTTGCGCCCGTTGGCGACGACCCGGACGGGCGGCGGGATGGCGGCGCCGAACTTGGCTCGCGGGGTTCGAGGATGAGGTGCGCCCAACTCATTTTCTCCTTGTGAGTACTTGCCGCTCGCG
>CAZZZJ010000073.1:6621-11321 GCA_964658355.1 Beijerinckiaceae bacterium | reverse complement strand
GCGGCGGTGAAGAACGCGACGCGGTGGGGCAGGGGGCGGCGCTCGGCATCGGACGCATTGATCAGGAGCTGCATCACGATCGGCGCGCCGCACAGGTGCGTGACGCCGTGTTCGGCCATCAGCGCGTACATCGCGTCGGCCCGGACCTGGCGCAGGCAGACATGGGTGCCGGCCACGATCGACAGGGTCCAGGGAAAGCACCAGCCGTTGCAGTGGAACATCGGCAGCGTCCAGAGATAGACCGGATGCTGGCCCAGGGCTCCCGTGACGACGTTGCCGAGCGCCAGCAGGGCCGCGCCGCGGTGATGGTAGACCACCCCCTTCGGATCGCCGGTGGTGCCCGAGGTGTAGTTCAGGCTGATCGCGTCCCACTCGTCGTCGGGCATCGCCCAGTCGTGCTCGGGATCGCCCTCCGCGAGGAAGGCCTCGTAGTCGCGGGTGCCGAGGCGCGTGCCGGCGCCGTCGTATTCCGGATCGTCGTAATCGATCACCAGCAGGTCCCGGCCGGCCTGCGCGAGCGCCGCCCGCGCGACGTCCGAGAAGGCGCGATCGGTGACGAGGACCCGGGCCTCGCCGTGGTCGAGGCAGAAGGCGAGCGCCGCCGCGTCGAGACGGGTGTTGAGGGTGTTGAGCACGGCGCCCGCCATCGGCACGCCGTAGTGGCACTCGATCATCGCCGGCGTGTTGGCGAGCAGCGCCGCGACGGTGTCGCCGCGGCCGATCCCGTGGGCGGCCAGCGCCGAGGCGAGGCGACGGCAGCGGGCGTAGAGCTCGGCATAGGAGCGTCGCAGGGGGCCGTGGATCACCGCGACCTGATCGGGAAAGACCCGCGCCGCCCGGTCGAGGTAGCCCAGCGGCGTCAGCGGTTGGTGGTTGGCCGGATTCCGGTCGAGGTCGCGGTCGTAGATCGTGTCGCGGCGCATGGCGGCCTCCCGGCAAGGTGTTGCCTGGACAGTACCGTGCACGGCAGCGCGATCCAACGTCCCGAGGTTGTGTCCGCCCGGATCAGTGGTGGCGCTCGGCCCGGATTTCGCCGATGGAGCGCGGTTCGTGCAGGAACCTGGCGAGTTCGAAGCCGATCTCGATCATCAGGCCGTCGACCAGCTTGGTCAGGTTCGCCTGCCCGAGGCCGTCGGCCAGCGCGCGGAGCGCGATGACGTGCTCGGCCATGCGATTCACGAGGCGTTCCGTCTGCTGCAGGTCGGCCGACCGGTTCTCGGTGAGGTCGATCGCGATGCCCCGCCCCTGCGCCGTTCCGTCGACCGCGTTGCGCTCGACGCGTCCGCGCATGAGGAGCTTGCGCACCCCGGCCTGCGATTCGACCGTCCGGAACTCGGCCTCGATCGGGCCGCCGTTCTCGCCGGCCGCGTGCAGCCAGCTCTCGATCCGCGTGCGATCATCGGGATGGGTCCTGGCGAGGAAGGTGTCGATGGATACGCCGCCGGCCGCGATCTCGGGGTCGAGGCCGAGCAGGCTCGCGAAATCGCCCGACAGCGTGAGGCGCCCCGCCCAGTGATCGTGCGCCCAGGCACCGACGAAGCCGGAGGCATCGAGGACCGCCCGGAGTTCGTCGTTCGGGTGCGAGTTCGGGGCGTTTGCCATGCAACTCCTAAGGCCGGCGAAGCAAAATAGAAAACTTGAGGTTTGTTTCGGCGGCATGCGTTCCGGATCAAAAACCAATCTAAAGCATCATTCCCTTTATGAAAAGCGCGAAGGCGGAGGAGGCCCGTCAAAACAAACTTGAGGTTGATTCAAGGTCGTTCGCCTTCGGGATCGCGCGTCGCGCTCCGTCGCCCGGGTATGGCGGCCACGGGCCCGGCCCGCTCGCCACGGTGCGTCTCCGTTAACGGCCTCTTAACCATCCGCGACGCGATATCGGGATCACGGCATCCCTGGGTCACAGGATCCTCGCCTCGGCGCGAATTTCCTTGACGCTAGGTTGCTCCGGGCGCGTGCGCCGCAACTTCGGCTCTGGTCTGCAAACGGGACGTCGACATGTCTGCCCGTTGCAGGATGCCGGATCGCGCCACACCGCGACGCGCATACGCAGCGGCCACGCCGTGCCCAAGCTTGAGCCAAGGCAAGCTTGAACCGAGGCAAGTCTCAATCAAGGACCGTCCGATGAAAGCGATCACCTTCGTCACCCAAAAGGGGGGCAGCGGCAAGAGCACGCTCTGCATCTCGCTCGCGGTCGCCGCGCAGGAGGCCGGCCGCTCGGTCTGTATCCTGGAGATGGACCGGCAGGCGACGATCTCCGACTGGCTCGACCACCGCACCGCGGAGGGCCCGGAGGTCGCCCAGATCGACGCCACGCAGATCGACGCCGTGATGACCCAGCTTCGCGAATCGGCCTACGACTACGTGTTCATCGATACGCCCGGCGTCGACTCCACCGGCACCCTCTCGGCGATCCGCGCCGCCGACCTGTGCATCATCCCGTGCCGGCCGACGCCGGCGGATCTGCGCGCCTTCAAGCCGACGCTGGCCGCCGTGTACCGGCTTGAGAAGACGTTCGCCTTCGTCCTGAACCAGACGCCGCCGCGCTCCTACCGCATCCGCGACGCCGCCGACGGCCTCGCGGTCCTCGGCATCCTGCCCGACGTCAACATCGTGGCGCGCACCGATCACCAGGACGCGATCGGCGTCGGCCAGGGCGTCACCGAATTCAATCCGAAGGGGCAGGCGGCGGGCGAGGTGCGCCGGCTGTGGTCCTGGATCGAGAAGCGCGTGCAGGCGGGCAAGGCGAGTTCGGGCAGGGCGAGTTCAGGCAAGATGAGTTCGGGCAAGGCGGTGAAGCATGTCGAAGCCGCCTAAGCTCAACCTCGCCTCGATCGTCGCGGCGTCGGTGCCGGCCGGGCGCGCCGCGCCGCAGACCGCCGAGATCGTCCAGCTCGACCGCGGCGCACCGCCGAGGCGCAGCCCCGCCACCTTGAAGGAGCGGGCCCGGCAGATGTCGGTCTATCTCGAGCCGCCGGTCTACGACCAGCTGCGCGAGCTCGCCTATGCCGAGCGCACCAAGATGCATGCGATCATGCTGGAGGCCCTCGACCTGCTGTTCAAGCAGCGCGGCGCACGCTCGATCGAGCAGCTCTCGGAGCATCCCCAGCGCTGAGATCCGGGTCTCGATCGGCCGGCATCCCGCGAGCGGCGCGGCATGCCGGCCCGATCCTGCCGTGTAGGCTCACCTGGTTTCTGAACGGTGCCTGAGCATCTTGCCGTCGAATCCTCGTGCGGCGGGCGAGGGCGGAACCCTGTGATTCACGCGGATCGGACGCCGCGTCACGCTGCCCGTTCAGGCTTCCTTTACGGCGTTCGGACAAGTGTCGGTTCGTTCGGTCGCCGTCCCCTTGTGCAGGGGGCGAGCCGGACGCCCCGGCGCGAGCGCTTCCAAGCGGGCCGGTGTTTCGGCTCGTGGCGTACAGGCGGATCCGGTGGGCATGGCGCGTTCGACGCTTCTTCGAATCCCGGATTCCTGCCGCGGCCCTTTCCCGCTCCGGCGCCTGCTCGCGGTCTCGGCGATCGCGCTGGCCACCGCCAACTGCAGCACGAACCCGCAGAAGTTCGCCGGGGGCACCGGAAACGGGCTCGACCCGAAATACGGCGTGAAGACCAGCCCGCGCCTCTACAACGAGGGCGACGTGATCCCGAAGGGCGGCGGCCGGCGCTTCTCGGGCAAGCCCTACGTGGTCGCCGGCCGCACCTACGTGCCGAAGGAGGATGCCCGCGGCTATGTCCGCGAGGGGCTGGCCTCCTGGTACGGCGCCGCCTTCCACGGGCGGATGACCGCCAACGGCGAGGTGTTCGACCGCCACTCGATCGCCGCCGCCCACCCCACCCTGCCGCTGCCGAGCTACGTCCGCGTCACCAACACGGCCAACGGCTACTCGATGGTGGTGCGCGTCAACGACCGCGGCCCCTACCACGCCGACCGCGTCATGGACGTCTCGGAGGAGGTCGCCCGGGCGCTGGACTTCCACAACAAGGGCACGGCGCACGTGCGCGTCGCCTATCTCGGCAAGGCCTCGATCGCCGGCTCGGACGACCGCAAGCTGCTGGCGACGCTCCGGACCGATGGCGGCCCGGCCGGCGTCCGCACGCCGGTGATGGTGGCCGACCTCGGGCCCTCGGAGGAGCCGGAGCGCTTTTCGCGGACCGCGCCCGCGCCGCTCGCGTTCAAGCCGGCGCCCGAGCGGGAGGAGCGGGAGGAAGCGCCCGCGCTGCGGCCGGTGCGCGCGCCGATCATGATGGCGCGGGCGGCCGTGGCCGTGCCGGCCGCCGTGCAGCCGACGGCCGTCCGCGGGCAGGCGTTCCGGCCGGTGGCCGTGCAGGCGTCCGGACTCAACCCGGCTCCGGGCCGGCTGGTCGTGGCTTCGGCCCCCGCGTCGCGCATGCCCGCCGCGCGCACGGGATCGATGCAGGCGACGCGCCTGGCCCCGGCGCTTGGCGCAGCCCGCATGGCGTCCGATCCGCCGCGATCGAGCCCGGCAACGCGCCTTGCTGCGCATCCGGCACCGGCCGCGATCCCGAGTTCCGCCAAAGTCGCCATGGCGCGCCTCGCCGCCGCTGCGGCGCCGCCGGCCAAGCCGGGGCTCAAGCCGAGCGTTCCGAAAGCGATGGCGCAGACGGGTGGCCGGCACGCGCGGCTTGCCGAGATCTATTGATCGCGACGTTTCGACAGGTCGTGCCGGGGCGGCGGCCCC
>CAZZZJ010000073.1:4855-6611 GCA_964658355.1 Beijerinckiaceae bacterium | reverse complement strand
GGCCGGCGATGTCGCGCCCCTGCAAGGAGACCAGCGCGCCGGTTCGTGATGTCGCGTCGGAGTCGTGGCCCACCTGCACGTCGACCATCGACAGGCCGAAGCGCACGGCAGCCCGCCGACCCGCGGGCGGGCCGCCGCGATGCGTCATTTCGCATTCGATCGATCACGGAAACCGTAATATGGTCACGCTTGTTGTCCGAGGCGTGGTGTTCGACAGCGTGGCGGCTCGCCCGCACGGGAGATGGTGATGCGCAGGACCTGGGTCATCCTTCTGGCGGCGGCCTGCGCGCTGGCGACGCCGGCGCGCGCCCAGGTCTTCCAGACCGCGGCGGCGCACGCGATCCTGATCGACGCCGATTCCGGCTCGGTTCTGTTTGAGAAGGCGGCCGACGAGCCGTTCGCGCCGGCCAGCATGGCCAAGCTGATGACCACCGACATCGTGTTCGACGCCCTCAAATCCGGGCGGCTGTCGATGGACACCGAGTTCACGGTCACCGAGGACGCGTGGCGCCGGGGCGGAGCGGGGGGCGGCGGCTCGTCGATGTTCGCCCAGGTCAACAGCCGCATCAAGATGCAGGACCTGCTGCGCGGGCTCGTCGTGCAATCGGGCAACGACGCGGCCATCACCATCGCCGAGAACATGGCCGGCTCCGAGGAGGCGTTCGCCGGCATCATGAACCAGCGTGCCAAGGAGATCGGGCTGACCCGCTCGACCTTCCGCAACGCCACCGGCTACTCGGCGCCCGACCAGCGCGTCACCGCGCGCGACATGGCGAAGCTCGCAGCCCACATCATCGACACCTACCCGGACCTGTACAAGATCTTCTCCGAGCGCGAGTTCACCTGGAACAAGATCAAGCAGCAGAACCGCAACCCGCTGCTCACCCTCGACATCGGCGCCGACGGACTCAAGACCGGCTACCTCGAGGAATCCGGCTACGCGCTCACCGGCTCGGCGGTGCAGAACGGCCAGCGCCTGATCATGGTGATCTCCGGCCTCAAGACGGCTCGGGACCGTGCGGCCGAGGCGCGCAAGCTGATGGAGTGGGGGTTTCGTGCCTTCGAGCCGCGGCAGGTCTTCACCCCCGGCGAGACGGTCGCCGAGGCCTCGGTGTTCGGGGGGGCGTCCGGGGCCGTGCCGCTGGTCGCCAAGAAGCCGGTGCGGGTGCTGCTGCCGCGCGGCTCGTCCGACCGCGTCACGGCGCGCGCCGTCTATCAGGGGCCGCTCGTCGCCCCCGTGGCGGAGGGCCGCGAGGTCGGCCGCCTGAGGATCATGCGCGGCGATACGGTGGCGCTCGACCAGCCGCTCTATGCCGGCGCGTCAGTCGAAGCCGGCTCCCTCCAGCAGCGCGCGATGGACGCCGCGCTCGAATTCGGCACCGGCCTCGTTCGCCGCGCCTTCGACAGGGCGGGCAAGGGCGACAAGTCCGGCGACAAGAGCGCCAACCCGTCGTGAGGATCGGGAAAGGGCATCGGCGGCGCGCGATTCCCTCCGCCCTCTGCGGGGGGAGGGACGCACGGGCGCGGATGCGACCATGACGGCCTCGAAATCCCGCGGCGTCTTCATCACCTTCGAGGGCGGGGAGGGCGCCGGCAAGTCGACCCAGGTCGGCCGTCTCGCCCGTACGCTCGGGGCGCACACGGTCACGACCACCCGCGAGCCCGGCGGCTCGGTCCGCGCGGAGGAGCTTCGGGCTGCGCTGCTGGCCGGGGTCGCCAAGCCCTACGGACCCTTCGCCGAGGCGCTGCTGTTCTC
>CAZZZJ010000073.1:0-4755 GCA_964658355.1 Beijerinckiaceae bacterium | reverse complement strand
ATCGTCCGCCCGCGCGAGACGACGCGCCTCGTCGGCCATGCCGAGGCGGAAGCCGCCTTCGCCGAGGGCATCGCCTCGGGCCGCCTGCACCATGCCTGGCTGATCGGCGGCCCCGCCGGAATCGGCAAGGCGACCCTGGCCTACCGCGTCGCCCGCCGCCTGCTGGCCGACCCCGAGGGCGTCTCGCACGCGCCGGGCCTGGAGATCTCCGCCGGCGACGGCGTGATCGGCAAGATCGCGGCGCTCTCGCATCCGAACCTCGTGGCGTTGCGCCGCCACCGGGTACCGACCGCCAAGGCGCTCCCGACCCGGATCCCGGTCGATGCGGTGCGCAAGGCTCTGGAGCTGTTCGGCTCCACCGCGGGCAATGCCGGCTACCGCATCTGCATCGTCGACAGCGCCGAGGACCTGAACGCCAACGGCGCCAACGCGCTCTTGAAGATGCTGGAGGAGCCCCCGCCGCGCGCCTTGTTCCTGATCGTCAGCCATGCGCCGGGCCGGCTCCTGCCGACGATCCGCTCGCGCTGCCGCGCACTCGCGCTCCGGCCGTTGGACGCGGACGCCGTGGCGACGGTGGTGTCCGGCTTTCCACCGCCGTTCCCGGCCCCGTCCCCGGAGGCGCTGTCCCGGGCCGCCGCCCTGTCCGAGGGCTCGGTGGCTCGGGCCGTCGCGATGCTCGATCCGGCGATGCAGGGGCTGGTCGCCGAGTTCGAGACCTTGCTGTTGCGCGCGCAGCACCCGGATTGGGGCCGCGTCCTCAAGCTCGCGGACAAGCTGGCCGGCCGCGACGCCGAACCCCTGTTCGCCGCCGGCCTCGAGGCGGTCGAGCGCTTCGTGGCGACCGAGCTCCACCGCCGCCAGGCGGAGCCGCTCGCGCGCCTTGCGGCCCTGGTCGAGGTGTGTGAGAAGTTCGGCCGCACGGCTCGCGAGGCCGCGACCTACAATCTCGATCGCCGGCCCGTGGTCCTGTCGCTGTTCGCGGACCTCGCAGGCGCCGTGCGGACCGGCTCGGAGCCGTAGCCGGACCGGCGCCGACCTTGCAGAGCCGCGAATCCGGGAATGTCTGACGTGACGGCCAAAACCTTCAGCATCACCACGGCGATCTCGTATCCCAACGGCGCGCCGCATATCGGCCATGCCTACGAGGTGGTCGCCACCGATGCGATCGCGCGCTTCAAGCGCCTCGACGGCTACGCGGTGCTGTTCACCACCGGCACCGACGAGCACGGCCTCAAGATCCAGCAGACGGCGACCCGCGCCGGCACCACGCCGCGCGCCTTCGTCGACGGCATGGCCGCCCGCTTCCAGGCGGTGGCCGACCGGCTCGACTGCGCCTACGACCGCTTCATCCGCACGACGGAGCCCGGCCATTACGCCGCCGCGCAGGAATTGTGGCGGCGGATGGAGGCCGCCGGCGATATCTACCTCGACACCTACGCCGGCTGGTACTCGGTCCGCGACGAGGCCTATTACGGCGAGGACGAGACGCGGCTGCTCGAGGACGGCACCCGCCGCTCGCTCGCCACCGACACGCCCGTGGTGTGGATGGAGGAGGAGAACTTTTTGTTCCGCCTTTCGGCCTACGCGGACAGACTCCTGGCGCTCTACGAGGCGCAACCGGACTTCATCGGCCCCGAATCGCGGAAGAACGAGGTCGCGAGCTTCGTGCGCTCGGGCCTGAAGGACCTGTCCGTCAGCCGCACCACCTTCGATTGGGGCGTGCCGGTGCCGGGCCGTCCGGACCACGTCATGTACGTCTGGGTCGACGCGCTGACGAACTACCTCACGGTGACGGGCTTCCCCGATCCGTCCGATGCGCGGCAGAAATTCTGGCCGGCGGACCTGCACGTCATCGGCAAGGACATCGTCCGCTTCCACGCGGTGTACTGGCCGGCCTTCCTGATGTCGGCCGGGCTGCCGCTACCCAAACGCGTCTTCGGCCACGGCTTCCTGCTCTCCAAGGGCGAGAAGATGTCGAAGTCGCTCGGCAACGTCCTCGACCCGATCGATCTCGCCGACACCTACGGCGTCGACGCGGTGCGCTACTTCGTGCTGCGCGACGTGCCGTTCGGCGGCGACGGCAGCTACAGCCACGAGGCGATCATCACCCGCATCAACGCGGACCTCGCCAACGACCTCGGCAACCTCGCCCAGCGCTCGCTCTCGATGATCGCCAAGAACCTGTCCGGCGCAGTCCCGGAGCCGGGTGCCTTCACGGATGCCGACAAGACCCTGCTCGCCGCCGCCGACGCGCTGCCGGCGCGCGCGCGCGTGCTGATGGACGACCTCGCGCTCCACTCCATCCTCGCCGAGATCTGGGCGGTGGTGGCCGACGCCAACCGCTACTTCGCGGCGGAAGAGCCCTGGAAGCTGCGCAAGACCGATCCGGCCCGGATGGGCACCGTGCTCTACGTCACCGCCGAGGTGCTGCGCGCGGTCGCGATCCTGGTGCAGCCCTTCGTGCCGCGCTCGGCCGCAAGCCTGCTCGACGTTCTGGCGGTGCCGGCCGACAGGCGGATGCTCTCGGATGTGGGGGAGGGCGGCCGCCTGATCCCGGGAAGGCCGCTGCCGGCGCCGAGCCCGATCTTCCCGCGGTTCGAGAGGCCCGAGGCGCCGGCCGCTTGAGCCTGGGCTTCTCGGGCCGACGTCCGAGCCCAGTGACGAGACCCCCCAAGAACATGCTCATCGACAGCCACTGCCATCTCGACTTCCCCGACTTCGCCGCCGACCTCCCCGGCGTGATCGCCCGCGCCGAGGCCGCCGGCGTCGGCCGGATGCTGACGATCGCCACGCGGGTCGCCAAGTCCGACACCTACCGCGCGATCGCGGAGGCGCATGCCCAGGTCTGGTACACGGTCGGCACCCATCCGCACGGCGCCGCCGAGGAGCCGGACGTCCCGCCCGAGACCATCGCGCGGCTCGCCGGCCACCCGCGCTGCATCGGCATCGGCGAGGCGGGGCTCGACTATCATTACGAGCATGCGGCGCCGGCGGCCGTCCAGGAGAAGGTGCTGCGCGCCCATATCGAGGCCGCGCGCCTCACCGGGCTCCCGCTCGTGATCCACGCCCGCGATGCCGACGCGCACATGGAGCGGGTGCTCGCCGACGAGATGGGCCGCGGACGGTTCTCCGCGGTGCTGCACTGCTTCTCGTCGGGCGCCCGGCTGGCGGAGGCCGGCGTCGAGCTCGGCCTCTACATCTCGTTTTCCGGGATCGTCACCTTCCGCCGCTCCACGGCGTTGCGCGACATCGCGAGGACCGTGCCGCAGGATCGCATCCTGGTCGAGACCGACGCGCCGTTCCTCGCCCCCGAGCCGCATCGCGGCCGGACCAACGAGCCGGCCTACACCGCCGACACCGCCAGGTCGCTGGCGGAGACGCTCGGACTCGCGGCGGAGGCGTTCGCGGACCTGACCACCGCGAATTTCCATCGCTTGTTCGCCAAGGCGGACCGAACGGCGGATCCGAAGGCAGGCCCGTCCGCGTGACAACCGGCGCTCTCGTCGGATACCAACCGAGTTGGAGGTCCGGATGGCGACGCTGACTCTGCGCATCCTCGGTTGCGGCTCGTCCGGCGGTGTGCCCCGCGTCGGCTACGGCTGGGGCGCCTGCGACCCCCACGATCCGAAGAACCGCCGCCGCCGCTGCTCGATCCTCGTCGAGCGCCGCGAGGCCGATGGCGCGACGACGCTCCTGATCGACACGTCCCCGGATCTGCGCGAGCAGCTGCTCGACGCGCACGTGACGCGCCTGGACGCGGTGTTGTTCACCCACGCGCATGCCGACCACACCCACGGCATCGACGACCTGCGCCCCCTGGTGATCCAGATGCGCGCGCGCATCCCGGTCCATGCCGACCCGCTCACGAGCGAGCTGCTCCGGGCCCGCTTCGGCTACTGCTTCGAGACGCCGCCGGGCAGCGCCTACCCGCCGATCCTCGATCTGCGCGATCTCCCGCTGCACGAGACCGTCGCGGTGCGGGGGGAGGGCGGGGCGATCGCGGCGGAGGCGCTGCCGGTGGAGCACGGCAACGAGGCGGCCCTCGGCTTCCGCCTCGGCCCGGCGGCCTACATCCCGGATCTCAGCCTGCTGCCCGAGGCCAGCCGGGCGCGCCTTCACGATCTCGACCTGCTGATCATCGACGCCCTGCGCGAGACACCGCACCCGACCCACTACTCGGTCTCGGAGGCGCTGAGCCTGATCGAAGACGTACGCCCGCGCCGCGCGATCCTCACCAATCTCCATACCGACCTCGACCACGCGACGCTGGCGGCCAAGCTGCCGCGAGGCGTGGTTCCGGCCCATGACGGACTGACCGTCACCCTGGACCTCTGAGCGATCCCCCCGGCGAGGGGACATTCGCCTGTCCGACGCGCAAGGAAGCCCGAGCGCGCCGGGGTCCCCGAGCGGGGGCATCCGACGGCACACTGCCGCACCGTCGATCCACCGCAGAGCCCCGTCACACGCCCGTCGCGGATTTTTCGGATTCTTTCCGCCCCCCTGTTGACGCGTCATCACGGGATCCGTATACACCGCTCATCGGCTTCGGGGCGGCGGCGACGCGGTTTCGGAGCGGGTACCACCCCGACGAATTGGCTGAGCAGGCCGGTGAAAACCGGACGCTCTGCTGTTTTTGTCGGTCGTGAGTGTCGGGATCGGGTTCGGCGGTGTCGAAAACGGTCTTGACAGACTACTGAGGCGGGCTTAGACGCCCTGCACTGTTGAGGCGGACCACCGAGTGGTTGGTTCGGTATC
>CAZZZJ010000072.1:7874-11395 GCA_964658355.1 Beijerinckiaceae bacterium | reverse complement strand
GCGCCGGGCGACATCACGACTTGCCGGGCAGGGGCTCGGCGAGCAGGCGGTTCTTGACGATCCAGCGCATGGCATGCGTCCAGGTATCGTCGGTGTCGGCCCGGATCACCACCTGTCCGCCGCGCATCACCTTGCCGGTGGCGGCATCGGCGATGACGACATTCAGGTTGAAGATCTGGCCCGATCCCTTCTCCACATAGCCGGTCACGGCGAGATCCGCACCCAGAGCCTTGGCGATCGGCGCGGCGCAGCCGTCGCACTTGTAGAGCGGACCCTGCTTGTTCACCTCGGCCGCCTGGGGCGCGGTGTCGACGGGTTCGAGGCCGCCCTTGTCCGTGAGCGCGCTGCGAAGCTCGTCGGTGACCAGCGCGAGCTTGCGCGCTTCGTCGGGCCGGGCCTTGCGGCCGCCGACCACGCCCGGATCGAACAACTCGACGGGGAAGATCGCCGCCTTGAACGGCTCGGATGCGGCCGCGCCCGGATGGCAGGCGGCCGCGAGCGCGAGGGGAACCGCGATGCGGAACGCGCGTAGCATCGTACCAGGGGAGGTCGTGCCGCGAAACATCATGACGGAACTCCGGTCGGGGACATCGGGGGCGGCGTCGAGGCCGGCCGCATCCCGGCATAAGGTCGCGCGGCGGGGGATTTTGGCAATGATCGGCGCGCGCTTAACGTTTGAGTCCGCCCCCGGAATGCTGTTACCAGCCGGCCCCATGCACGATCCTGCACGTTCCGCCCGCGCCGCCGCGCTCTTCGCCCTCCTCGCCCTCGCCGGGCCGGCAGCGGCGCAGGAACCCGCCGCCGCGCCGGCCGCGCCCGCGGAGCCGGCCGCCACCCATGTCGGCCTGATCTACCGACCGCAGCCCTCGCCGTCCTCCTACGATGCGGAGGCGGCCCCCGAGGACGAGGGCCTCGCCGGCGCGAAGATGGCCATCGCCGACAACAACACCACCGGCCGCTTCACCAAGCAGAGCTACGCGCTCGACGAGATCGCGCTCACCGAGGGCGGTCCCTCCGCGGTCGACGCGGCGAAGGCGCTGCTCGGCAAGGGCATCCGCTTCCTCGTCCTGGCCCTGCCGGCCGACGAGGTCCTCGCCGTCTCGGACGCCGCCGAGGCGGACGGCAAGGGCGCGGTGGTGCTGAACGCGGCGGCCCCCGACGACCGGCTGCGCGGCGCCGACTGCCGCACGAACGTGTTCCACGTCGCGCCGAGCCGGGCGATGCAGACCGACGCCCTGGCGCAGTACCTCACCGTCATGCGCTGGCGGAAGCTGTTCCTGATCGTCGGCCCGACCGACGCGGACAAGCTCTACGCCGACGCGATGCGCAACTCCGCGCGGAAGTTCGCCCTCAAGGTCACGGCGGAGAAGCCCTGGACCTTTGGGCCGCTGGCCAAGGCACGGGGCGACACGCCGACCCGCGCCGAGGCGATGGTCTTCACCCGCGGGCTCGACTACGACATGGCGATCGTGGCCGACGAGGAGGCCGACTGGGGCGATTACGTCCCCTATCGCACCGTCGATCCGCGGCCCGTCGGCGGCACGCAGGGGCTCGTCGCCACGACCTGGTCGCCGGTGCTGGAGACCTGGGGCGCGGCGCAGGCGCAGAACCGCTTCCGCCGCCTGTCGGGCCGGCTGATGCGGCCGCTGGACTATCAGGTCTGGGCCGCGATCCGCGTCGTCGGCGATGCGGGGACGGCCAGGAAGAGCGCCGATCCGGCGGTGCTGATCCCCTACCTCACCGACCCCGCCTTCGGCCTGCCGGCCTACAAGGGGGTGTCCCTGAGCTTCCGCCCCTGGGACCACCAGCTGCGCCAGCCGCTGATCGTGGTGCAGCCGAAGGCGCTGGTCTCGGTGGCGCCCGAGCAGGGCTTCCTGCACCAGCGCACGCCGCTCGATACCCTCGGGACCGACCTGCCCGAGACGACCTGCAAGCTGAAGTGACCGCGCCGGGGAGGCCTGGACGGAGCCGGCAGGCCTTCGCGCATCACGAACCGCGCAGCGCCGTTCCGCCGCCCTCGCAACGCGCGCGAAACGCACTACACTGTCCGGCAACAGGAACTCGGCGCCGCCAGAGCGCCAGGCTTTCGGGAATTCAGGGGGAGGATCGCGAATGGACCGCGGCGTCAAGGCAGGGTTGGGACTCGCCGCGCTCGGTGCGACGCTTCTGTCGTCGGTGCCGGCCGAGGCCTACACGGTCTACGTGTCCAACGAGAAGGGCAACTCCGTCAGCGTGATCGACACGGCCACGATGGCGGTGACGGCGACCTGGAAGGTCGGCCGGCGCCCCCGCGGCATTACCGTGAGCAAGGACGGCAAGGAGGTCTTCGTCTGCGCCAGCGACGACGACCGCATCGACGTGCTCGACACCGCCACCGGCAAGGTGGTGCGCTCGCTCCGCTCCGGCCCGGACCCCGAGCAGTTCATCCTCGATCGCAGCGGCAACCCGCTCTACGTCGCCAACGAGGACGACAGCCAGGTCACGATCATCGACATCGAGAAGAACAAGGTTCTCGCCGAGGTTCCCGTCGGCGTCGAGCCGGAGGGCATGGGCCTGTCGCCGGACGGCAAGGTCCTGGTGAACACGTCCGAGACGACGAACATGGCCCACTTCATCGACACCAAGACCTTCCAGGTGATCGACAACGTGCTGGTCGACGCCCGCCCGCGCTTCGCCGAGTTCACGGCGGACGGCAAGTTCCTGTGGGTCTCGGCCGAGGTCGGCGGCACCGTCAGCGTGATCGACGTGGCCCAGCGCCGGGTGATCAAGAAGATCACCTTCAAGATCCCGAGCGTGAACGACGAGGCGATCCAGCCGGTCGGCATCCGCATCACCAACGACGGCACCAAGGCCTTCGTGGCGTTGGGACCGGCCAACCGCATCGCGGTGATCGATGCCAAGACCTACGACGTGCAGAAGTACCTGCCGGTCGGCCAACGCGTCTGGCAGCTCGCCTTCACGCCGGACCAGACCATGCTGTTCTCCACCAACGGCACCTCCAACGACGTCTCGGTGATCGACGTGGCGGCGGAGAAGGTGGTCAGGAGCATCCCGGTCGGCCTGCTGCCCTGGGGCGTGGCGATCTCGCCGAACTGATCGTCATGCGAACGATACGACCGCCTCGAAGGGCGGCGCGAGGAGGGGGAACGGCATGACACGCAAACTTCGATCGGCGGCCCTGGGGCTGGCGGCGATCCTCGCCGCGGGCCCGGCGCTCGCCCTCGACCTGACCAAGAAGCGCGAGAACCTGCCCGATCTCGTCCTCGGCAACGAGGAGGGCAACGACTTCGTGGTCGAGAACAAGGATATCGAGCTCGAATCCGGCAAGGCCTATCGGCTGCGGATCGTCGCCAAGGGGCACCAGGAGTACAAGTTCTACGCGACCGAGTTCTTCCGGTACATCTGGTGGAACCAGATCGTCATCGAGCACAAGGAGATCCATGGCGGCGGGCCGCCGGATCACCTCGAGTTCGACGACCCGGGCGAGATCGCGATCGAGTTCGTCGCGATCAAGCCGGGCA
>CAZZZJ010000072.1:3204-7774 GCA_964658355.1 Beijerinckiaceae bacterium | reverse complement strand
ACGCCCGCGCTCGCCGACGACAAGACCGCCTGCGCCGACGGCATCGCCATGATCAAGGACGCCCTCGCCGACAATCCCTCGGAGGCGGTGCTGCCGAAGCTCCGCAAGGCGCTTCGCGTCGCCGAGCGCGAGCAGGGCGAGCGCGAGTTCGACGAGTGCCTCGACGCCGTCGGCGATGCCGGAAGGGCCATCGGACGATGAGCGCGGGCGCTCGCCCGACGAGCGAGGCTCCGGCGCTGGAGGTGGCATCCGTCAGCCACAGCTTCGGTGCGCGCCAGGCGCTGTCGGACGTGTCGATCACCGTCGAGCGCGGACGGTTCATGGCGCTGCTCGGGCCGAACGGCGCCGGCAAGACCACGTTGTTCTCGCTGATCACCCGGCTCTACAACAACCGCGCGGGCCGCGTCGCGATCTTCGGCCACGCTCTCGACCGCGAGCCGTCGCGGGCCCTCGCCCGCCTCGGTGTGGTGTTCCAGGCGCGGACCCTGGACACCGACCTCTCCGTCGAGCAGAACCTGCTCTATCACGCGGCCCTCCACGGCATTGCGCGCACGGCCGCCAAGGCGCGGATCGCGGTGCTGCTCGACCGGGTCGGGTTGACGGACCGGCGCGCCGACAAGGTGCGGACGCTGTCCGGGGGGCAATCGCGCCGGATCGAGATCGCCCGCTCGCTCGTCCACCATCCGAGCCTGCTCCTGCTCGACGAGCCCACCGTCGGCCTCGACCTCGAATCGCGCGCCGACATCGTCGCCATCGTCCGCGCCCTCGTGGCGGAGGAGGGGCTCTCGGTATTGTGGGCGACCCATATCTTCGAGGAGATCGCGCCCGAGGACGACGCGGTGGTGCTGCACAAGGGCCGGATCGTCGCCCGGGGACGAGCCGGCACGATCGGCGGGACCGACGAATCGCTCGCGGAGGCGTTCCGGCGGCTCGTGGCCGAGCCGAGGGCCGTGGCGTGAGGGACTTTGGACACGACATCGGCCTCGCTCCGTCCCGCCCCTGCTGCGCAGCAGGGAGGGGGGGCGGAGCGCCTCGTTCTCAGAGGGACCACGTGTCATGAGCACGCCGACGACGCTGGTGACACCCGTCGCCGCCACGGTGCCGCAAAGGTCGCCCGCCCATCTCGGGCGGCTCGATGCGATCGGCTACCTGATCTGCCTGGGCGGGATCGTCCGGCGTGAGCTGCTGCGCTTCTTCAATCAGAAGGAGCGGTTCTTCTCGGCGCTGGTGCGGCCGCTGGTCTGGCTGTTCATCTTCGCCGCCGGCTTCCGCAACACCCTCGGCGTGTCGATCGAGCCGCCCTACCAGACCTACGTGCTCTACGAGGTCTACGTGGTGCCGGGGCTGGCGGTGATGATCCAGCTGTTCAACGGCATGCAATCCTCGCTCTCGATGGTCTACGACCGCGAGGTCGGCTCGATGAAGGTGCTGCTGACCAGCCCGTATCCGCGCTGGCTCCTGCTGCTCGCCAAGCTGGTCGCCGGCGTCACCGTCTCCGTGGTCCAGGCCTACGCCTTCCTCGCCATCGCCTGGTTCTGGGACCTCGACATCCCCGCCATCGGCTACCTCGCGGCCCTGCCGGCCTTCATCGCCGCGGGCCTGATGCTCGGCGCGATCGGCCTGCTCCTGTCGTCGATGGTCAAGCAGCTCGAGAACTTCGCAAGCGTGATGAACTTCGTGATCTTCCCGATGTTCTTCGCCTCGTCGGCGCTCTACCCGCTCTGGCGCATCCGCGAATCCTCCGAGACCCTCTACTGGATCTGCGAGCTGAACCCGTTCACGCACGCCGTCCAGCTCGTGCGCTTCGCCCTCTATGGCCAGTTCGCGCCGGTGTCCTGCGCCGTCGTCCTGGGCGTCACCTTCGCTTTCTTCACCCTCGCCGTCGTCGCCTACGATCCCGGCCGCGGCATCATGGCCCGGCGCGGCGGCCCGGCCGGAGACCCGTCATGATCGTCACTCGCCTCGCCCCTTCGGCCGTGCTCGGCCTCGTCCTCGCCTGCCTGTCCGGCCCTACGCTGGCGCAGCCCAAGACCGATCCCGATTGGCCCTGCGTCCAGCGGAAGGTCGCGACGCTGAGCCCCGGCCAGTTCTGGACCGGGCCGGACATCGCCGCCGCCGGCGCATGGGGCGACGACAACGACGCCGCGGTGCTGGCGCAGAAGCTCGCGTCCCGCCGCACCGAGCTCACCGAGGTCGATCCGCTGATCGAGGCCTACGCCGCCAAGGTTTCGGCCGGCGACAAGGCCAAGGGCCTCACCCGCGTCTATGCCGGCGTGTTCGAGATCATCAACGGCGAACGCGACAAGGTGATGGGCGGGATCGCGCGCTACGCGCAGGGCCAGCGCCGCATGGCCGAGCGCATCCGCGACGAGGCCGACACCATCAGCCAGACCAAGGACGGCCCGAGCGCGGCCGACGCCCGCGAGGTCTCGAAGGAGCAGTCCGAGATCGAGACCAAGTTCGCCTGGGACCGGCGGATCTTCCAGGAGCGCAGCCAGTCGCTGACCTATGTCTGCGAGGTGCCGCAGCTGCTGGAGCAGCGACTCGGGGAAATCGCCAAGAAGGTCCAGGCGCGGATCTGAATCTCGCAGGGAGAGCGGCACCCGTCAGCAGCTTGCCGAATACTCCCGATCGCGATTGCCGAACACTCCCTAAGTCCTTGATGGATCGCGGAAAATCTGTTGCGCCGGGACAACGGGTGGTTCGTTTCTGCGTGTAACGGCTTCGCGAGCGACGATTTCCGCCGGATCGAGGCCGCACCGAGATTGTCCGATCCCGACACGCCTTGCATGAGTGCATCGTAAGCCCCGATCGAAGAGGGGCGCGCTGTTCGACGGCACAGGGGTTGAGACATGACGATGCGGGCGCTTCGCGGAAGCTTGATCGCCTCGGTGGCGTTGCTGCCGGGCGCGGCCTACGCACAGAGTTCGGTGACGCTGTCGGAGATCAGTGTCGTCGCGACGACCCCCGTCGGCGGCTCGGGCTCGGGCACCACGCTGGGCGCCCCGCCGCTCGGCGCGACGCCGGTCGTATCGCCGAGCGCGGCCTCGCCCTCGTCCACGGCTCTGCCGCGGCTGCGCGGCGGCGAGCAGCCGCTCTACAAGATCCCGAGCACGGTCGAGACCGTCACGGCGGCCGACCTCGACATCGATCGCGGCACCTTCAACGCGGTGGCGACCCTCGCGCGGCGCACCCCCGGCCTCAACCTGTCGGATTCGCAGGGCAACTCGAACCGCACCGACGTCAACTACCGCGGCTTCCAGGCGTCGCCCGTGCAGGGCGTTCCGCAGGGCCTGGCCGTCTACCAGAACGGCGTGCGCATCAACGAGGCCTTCGGCGACACCGTCCAGTTCGACCTGATCCCGCCCTCGGCGATCCAGCGCATCGACATCGTCACCGGCAACCCGGTGTTCGGCCTCAACGCGATCGGCGGCGCGGTCAACATCCAGATGAAGAACGGCTTCACCTGGCAGGGGACGGAAATCACCGCGCTCGGCGGCTCGGACGGCCGCATCGCCGGCGGCCTCGAATACGGCAAGGTGATCGGCCCGTGGAGCTTCTACTTCAACGGCGACGGCCTCAACGACCGCGGCTGGCGCTACGAGAGCCCGTCGACGATCGGCCGCCTCTACACCGACCTCGGCTACCGCACGCTCGATTCCGAGTTCCACCTGATCGGCAACTTCGCCCGGACCTTCTTCGGCGCCGCCGCGGCGACCCCGGTCGACTTCACCCACGTCGACCCGCGGGCGATCTTCACCTACCCGCAGACCACCACGACCGAGATGGGCACCATGCAGGTGACCGGCCGGGTCGACATCTCGCCGACCTGGGACCTTGCCGGAAACGCCTATTTCCGCCGCTTCAGCAACACCTACGTCGACGGCAACGACGGCAACTTCGAGCAGTGCAGCCGCCAATCGAGCAACCGCGGCTTCCTCTGCTTCGAGGATGACGGCTTCACGCAGGCGGCAGGACAGTCCAATCTCGCCTTCCGCAACCAGTTCACCATCCTCGGCGCCAACAACCAGCGGATCCCCTACACCGCGAACGTGCCCTACGGCACGCTCGACGTGACCAAGACCGAGGCGACCAGCTACGGCGGCTCGCTGCAGGCGGCCAACCGCGACAAGGTCTTCGGCTTCGGCAACAGCTTCGTCGTCGGCGGCAGCATCGACGTCTCCGATTTCACCTTCAAGTCGTCGAGCACGCTGGGCGTGATCAACCCGAACCTGTCAATCACCACCGATCCGAACAATCCCTATTACGGCACCATTCCCGGGCTCGGCACGACGCAGCTGCGCACCGCCGCCGCGATCGGCATCGCCCCCTCGAACGTCATCGGCTCGAACCTCTACATGGGCCTCTACGCCACGGACACGTTCGACGTGACCGACGCCCTGTCGCTCACCGCCGGCGCGCGCCTGAACTTCGCCCGCCTTACCACCCGGGACCAGACCGGCTTCTCGCCCGACGTGAACGGGACCTACTACTACAACAAGATCAACCCGGTGGCGGGCCTGACCTACCGCTTCACCCCGGGCCTGTCGCTCTACGGCGGCTACTCGGA
>CAZZZJ010000072.1:0-3104 GCA_964658355.1 Beijerinckiaceae bacterium | reverse complement strand
AAGCTGCCGGCCTACCTCGTGCTCGGTCTCAACACCACGTACCAAGTCACGCCGAACCTTCAGGTCTTCGGTCTGATCACCAACCTGACGAACAACCGCTACGCCAATTTCGGGACCTTCGCGCAACCGGGCAACGTCGCCGGCAACCTCAGCATCAACGACCCTCGTACGACGACCCTGGCGCAGCCGCTCTCGATCTACGGCGGCATCCGCTACGCCTTCGGCGCCGATCCGGTACCGATGCCCGAGCCGATCATCCGCAAGTACTGATCGGCCAGAGACACGGAGGGGGGGGCGCGGACCGCGGGGTCCGCGCCCCTTTTCGCGTTCTCGGGCCGGTCGCAGGCTCGTGCCTGCGGCCTCACGCCACCGGAACGCGGCTGCGCCTCGTCGCTTGCCCCCTGCAACCGAAACGAGGCGGGCCGCCGGCCCGCGCACCATGCTTCAGGGAGAATTCATGCGACTGGTCCACGCCTTCTCGGCCGTCCTCCTCCTCGCCTCCGCGGCGCCCGCCTTCGCCAGCTCCTGCTCGGAGGAGATCGCGACGCTGGAGCGGCGCCTCGACAGCGCCGGCGCGGAGAAGGTCACCGGCAAGGAGCCGCCGGGAGGCCCGACCTCGTCGAACTCCAGCAAGGCGCTTCCGGCCCCGCCCGCGGGCAAGCCGAGCGACCCGGCCGTGACCCCCACCGCCGGCGGCGTCAAGGAGGCCCGCGACCTCGTCGAGAAGGCGCGCGGCGAGGACAAGGCCGGGAAGGCCGATGCCTGCCGCGACACCATCATGAAGGCCAAGGAGAAGGCCGGCGCGCTGCCGTAGTCGCATCGGCGGTCCGAACAGGGGAAAGGGCGGCTCCCCGAGCCGCCCTTTCCCAGTCTGACAGGCCATGTTGCCGGCGATCAACGCCTTCGACCGCGTCAGTACGCGTTCTCGGTCCTGAACAGGGCGAACGGCGTGGTCAGCAGGATCTGCAGGTCGAACAGCACCGACCAGTTCTCGATGTAGTAGAGGTCGTGCTCGACGCGGCGCTGCAGCTTCTCGCTGGTATCGGTCTCGCCGCGCCAGCCGTTGACCTGGGCCCAGCCGGTGATGCCGGGCTTGACCTTGTGGCGGGCGAAATACCCGTCGACCACCTGGTCGTAGAGGGTGTTGGCGGCTTTCGCCTGCAGCGCATGCGGGCGTGGTCCGACGAGCGAGAGGTCGCCCCTGATCACGTTGAAGAGCTGCGGCAGCTCGTCGAGCGAGGTCTTGCGGATGAACCGGCCCACCGCGGTCACGCGCGGATCGCCCTTGGTCACCATCTTCGCGGCGGTCGCGTCGCAGGCGTCGACGTACATCGAACGGAACTTGAACACGTCGATCAGCTCGTTGTTGAAGCCGTGGCGCTTCTGCCGGAACAGTACCGGGCCGCGCGAGGTGAGCTTCACCGCGAGCGCCACGCCGATCATCACCGGGGCGAGGACGATCAGCATCAGCAGGCCGACCGTGCGATCGAAGACCGTCTTCATCACCACGTCCCAGTCGGCGATCGGGCGGTCGAACACGTCGAGCACCGGCACGGAGCCGAGATAGGAGTAGCTGCGCGGACGCAGGCGCAGCTTCGCCGCATGGGCCGAGAGGCGGATGTCGATCGGCAGGACCCAGAGCTTCGAGAGCATCTGCAGGATGCGTCCCTCGGCCGAGATCGGGATCGTGAACACGATCAGGTCGAGGCGCGTGGTTCGGGCATAGGCGACCAGGTCGCTGACGGTGCCGAGCTTCGGGTATCCGGCGACCACGTTCGAGGAACGGTCGTCGTTGCGGTCGTCGAACACGCCGACGATGCGGATGCCGCTCTCGCTCTGCGTCTCAAGCGCGGCGATGAGCTCCTCGCCGGCCTTGCCGCCGCCGACGATGGCCGTGCGCCGGTCGAACCGGCCCTTCCGGGTCTGCGCCACGATCACGCCCGACAGGACGAACCGGCCGATCAGGAGCAGGACGAGACCGCCGGCGAAGTACGCGGCCAGCCACAGGCGGGAATAGTGGTCGGCGACCTTGGCGAGCACGAGGCCGGTCGCGACCACGAGGAAGGCGAGCATCCAGCCGGCCGAGATCTTGAGCGCGGTCTTGAAGAAGGCGCGGAACGCTCCGATCCGGTAGGTGCCGGCAGCCTGGAAGGCGGCCACCGCCAGCGCGGCCACCGCCACGACCGCCCCGGCATAGGTCAGCCCGAACGGGACGACGCCGTGCAGCAGCATCACGTGCAAGCCCGCGCCGAGGCCGACGACGAGGACGAACTCCGCCGCCCGCACCAGGCCGGCGATCACCACCGGCGAGATCGCCTTGGCCGGCAGCTCGGCAACCGTCTCGGCAAGGGGAGCCGCGCGCGTCGCCGGCTCGGCGAACCCGGCCGTCGCAATCTCGCCCTGTCCGGCGACCTTCAGCAGATCACGAACGTCGAAGGCACTCATCGATCGGATCCCAACAGTCAAACGGCCTTGTTCCTGTCGGGAAGTGTCGCAAACCCACGTATCGGATTGTTTAAAAACGCCCCGGTGAAGCCGTTCTTTCGCGCCCCGCGGGCCGTCCGGCGTCACGTTCGCGCGATGCGCCGGCGCCGGCCCGATCACCGGCCTCACGCCGCGTGCGACGGGCCTCTCACCC
This sequence comes from Beijerinckiaceae bacterium, assembly GCA_964658355.1. Classification (GTDB taxonomy): domain Bacteria; phylum Pseudomonadota; class Alphaproteobacteria; order Rhizobiales; family Beijerinckiaceae; genus Methylobacterium. The sequence goes on along the minus strand of CAZZZJ010000072.1, from coordinate 466 downwards.
GTGAGGGCCGGCCGACGACAGGCACCTCCGGGACGATCGGACCCGTCGCGCGGGGACCCGCCTTCGAGGCGTCGCCCGTCGCGGTTCCGGATCAGGCCGTCCCGACGCGTGCCGGCTCGGCCTTCGGCGCCGGGCGGCGGGCACGGACGGCGGCGGCGTAGCCCGAGAGCACGTCGGCGCCCATCCGCTCCATCGAGAAGCGCTGGCGCACCGAGTCGCTCAAGGCCCGGAACCGGACCGCGCAGGCCTCGGGCGCCTCGTCGAGGACGCGGGCGATCGCCCGTTGCAGCGCCACCGGATCGCGGGCGGGGACGAGGTCGCCCGCGGCCGTGCCGAAGATCTCGGGGATTCCGCCGACATCGGTGGCGACCAGGGGCTGGGCGGCCGCTGCGGCCTCGAGCACGACGTAGGGGAGCGATTCCGCGAAGGACGGCACCACCATGATCCGTCCTCGGGCGAGGACGGA
>CAZZZJ010000071.1:0-11524 GCA_964658355.1 Beijerinckiaceae bacterium | reverse complement strand
TCGGCGACGGTCTCGCGCTCGCCTACAACGCCCTGAGCTTCGCCAGCATCCTGTTCATGGCCGCAATCGGCCTCGCGATCATCTTCGGGCTGATGGGGGTGATCAACCTCGCCCAGGGCGAGCTCATCATGGTCGGCGCCTATGCCGCCTACGGGGTGCAGGAGCTCTTCCGAAAGCTCATGCCCGGCCTGATCGACCTCTATCTCCTCGCCGCGATTCCCGTCGCGTTCCTGGCCTCGGCCTGCGTCGGCATCGTCGTCGAGGCCCTGATCCTGCGCCACCTCTACCGGCGGCCCCTGATGAGCCTGCTCGCCACCTGGGCGGTGAGCCTGTTCCTGATCAACCTCGTGCGCGTCGCCTTCGGCTCGCAGAACCTGCAGTTCGGGATGCCCTCCTACGTCAGCGGCGGCGTGCCGCTCTACGCCGACTTCATCGTCACCTGGAACCGGCTCTTCGCCATCGCCTTCGCCGCGGTGACGCTCGCCGCGACGCTGCTGATCCTCAAGCGCACGCCGCTCGGCCTCGACATCCGCGCCGTCACGCAGAACCGCGACATGGCCGGGGCGCTGGGCATCCGCACCCGCCGGGTCGATCGCCTCGCATTCGGATTCGGCTCGGGGCTCGCCGGGCTCGCGGGCGTGGCGCTCTGCCCGATCTACAGCGTCAATCCGGGCATGGGCGCGACCTTCATCGTCGACAGCTTCATGGTGGTGGTGCTCGGCGGCGTCGGCACCGTCGTCGGGACGGTGGTGGCGGCGCTCGGCATCGGCGGGGCCAACGTGCTGATCGAGCCGTTCTACGGGGCGGTCGCGGCCAAGGTGATCGTGCTCGTGGGCATCATCGTCTTCCTGCAGCGCCGTCCCGAAGGCCTGTTCGCCGCGAGGCGTCGGCGATGAGCGGGACAGCCGACGCTCTCGACGCCCCGGTCGCCGACCCGTCGTGCCGGCCGACGGCGCGGCGCCGCGACCCGCTCGTCGTCGGCGTCCTGTCGGCGATCCTCGTGACGGGCCTGGTGCTCGTCGGCCTGAAACCCGCCCCCTACCTCGTCAACACGATCGGACAGCTCGCGGTCTTCGCCATCCTCGCCGTGTCCCTCGATCTGGTCTGGGGCTATCTCGGGATTCTCAGCCTCGGCCATGGGCTGTTCTTCGCGATCGGCGGCTACGTCTGCGCCATGCATCTGCTGTCGCACGCGTTCTCGGTCACGGGCGTCGCCCCGGACTTCGTGCGGTTCATGGGCTGGAAGGCGCTGCCGGCCTATTGGGCCGGACTCACCAGCGCTCCCTACGCCCTGTTCCTGGCGCTCGCCCTGGCAGGGGCCGTCGCCTTCGTCTTCGGCTTCGCCTCGTTCCGCTCGCGCGTGAACGGCGTCTACTTCTCGATCATCAGTCAGGCGCTCGTCTACGTCGCCATGCTCTTGCTGTTCCGCAACGACACCGGGCTCGGCGGCAACAACGGCATGACCGGCTTCCCGCTGTTGTTCGGGCTTCCGATGGGCTCGGAGGCCGTGACCACGGGGCTCGCGCTCGCCTCGCTCGCGGCGCTCGCGGCAATCCTCCTCGGCACCCGCGCGCTGGTGGCGGGGCGGATCGGCCGGCGCATGCTGGCCTGCCGCGACGACGAGACCCGGCTGCGGACCCTCGGCTACGGCACGACCCGGCTGAAGCTCGGGATCTGGTGTCTCTCGGCGATGATCGCGGCGCTCGCCGGCGTCCTCTACGTGCCGCAGGTCGGCATCATCAATCCGCGGGTGCTCGCCCCCGACCTTTCCATCGAGATCGCGGTCTGGGTGGCGATCGGCGGGATGGGGCGGCTCGGCGGCGCGGTGATCGGGGCGGTGGCGGTCAACGCCCTCAAGTTCTGGCTGAGTGCGGCGATGCCGGAGGCGTGGCCCTTCATCCTCTCGGGGCTGGTGCTCCTGGTGGTGCTGGCATTGCCCAACGGCCTGCTCGACCTCTCCGCGCTCCGCACCAAGCCGACCTGGCTTCGCAACGGAGGGGGCCGGTGAGCGCCCTGCTGGTCGACAAGCTCGACGTGGTCTTCGGCCGCTTCCGGGCGCTGACCGAGCTGTCGCTCGCGGTGGATTCCGGCGAGGTCCGTGCCGTCATCGGCCCGAACGGGGCCGGCAAGACCACGCTCCTCGACGTGATCTCCGGCATCACCAAGCCCATCCGCGGCCGGGTGATGCTGGGCGACACCCTGGACCTGACCAAGCGCTCGGAGGCGGAAATCGCGAAGGCGGGCGTGCGACGCAAGTTCCAGAAGCCCAGCGTCTTCCCGGTGCTGACGGTGCGCGAGAACCTCGACATCGGCTGCGGCTCCGGGCTCACCGCGCCGGAGCGCGCCGCGCGGATCGAGGCGGTGCTCGGCGAGATCGGCCTCGAGCCCCGCGTGCACGCGCTCGCCGGTGCGCTCGCCCACGGCGAGAAGCAGTGGCTGGAGATCGGCATGGTGCTGGCCTCGAACCCGAGGATCGTCCTGCTCGACGAGCCGGTGGCGGGGCTCTCGGATTCGGAGACCGCGCGCACCGCCGCGCTGATCCGCAGCCTGCGACGGCCCGACCGCGCCATCGTGGTGATCGAGCACGACATGGCCTTCGTCGAGGCGATCGCCGACCGGGTGACGGTGCTGCACGAGGGCCGCACCCTCTACGAGGGCGGGATGCGCGGCGCCCGGGCCGATGCCCGCGTGATCGAGGTGTTCCTGGGCCGATGAGCACGCGCGAAACGCCGCCGATGCGCCTCACCGTCGAGGGGCTCGACCAGCATTACGGCAGCGCACAGGTGCTGCGCGGCGTCGCGCTCACGATCGAGCCGGGCACGTGCCTCGCGGTGCTCGGCCGCAACGGCGCCGGCAAGACCACGCTGCTGCGGTGTCTGGCCGGGCTGATTCCGGCGAGCCGCGGGCGGATCGCCTTCGACGGGGTCGAGATCGCCTCCTGGCCGTCCGACCGGCGCGCGCGCGGCGGGCTCGCGACGGTGCCGCAGGGCCGCGAGATCTTCGCCGACCTCACCGTCGCCGAGAATCTGCGGGTCGCCGCCCGCGCGCACGGGCTGGAGCGCAGCGACGCGATCGACGAGGCGGTGGCGCTGTTTCCGGCGCTGCGTCCGCTCTGGCACCGGCCGGGCGGCAACCTCTCGGGCGGGCAGCAGCAGCAGCTCGCCATCGCCCGCGCGCTGGCGACGCGCCCGCGCCTGCTGCTCCTCGACGAGCCGACCGAGGGCATCCAGCCCTCCATCGTCTCGGCGATCGAGACGGTGATCGCCGGTCTCAAGGGCCGGATCACCGTGCTGCTGGTGGAGCAGTATCTCGATTTCGCGATCCGGCTCGCCGATTCCGTCGTGGTCCTCTCGCGCGGGGGCATCGTCGAGCGGAGCGAGCGCGGCGCGATCAGCCACGCCGACCTCACCCGCCACATCGCCGTCTGAAGGAGCGCCCATGCCGACCCATCACGAGATCCCCGCGACCCCCGACAACATGGTGCTCGGCTATTTCGACGCCGCGCTGCCGCCCGTGCTCACGATCGAGTCCGGCGACACCGTCACCCTGCATTCCTTCCCGGCGGGCGGCCGCGAATCCCTGCACCCGGACCCGTCGCGGGTGCCGGCCGATCTGCTCGTGGCGCTCGATACCTGCGTGCCCGGCCCCGGCCCGCACTTCGTCACCGGCCCGGTCCACGTCCGCGGCGCCGAGTCCGGCGACGTGCTGCAGGTTGAAATCCTCGACCAGGCGTTCCGCCAGGACTGGGGCTTCGTCGCGATCCTGCCGCTGCTCGGCACGCTGCCCGACGAGTTCACCGACTACGAGACCATCCATCCCGACATCGACGTGGCGCGCGGCGTCTGCGTGCTGCCCTGGGGCACGGAGCTTCCGCTCGATCCGTTCTTCGGCATCCTCGGCACGGCGCCGCCCGCCGCCTGGGGCCGCGTCGGCACGCCGGTGCCGCGCGGCTTCGGCGGCAACATGGACAACAAGGAGCTGAAGGTCGGCTCGACCCTCTATCTGCCGGTCTACAATGCCGGGGCCGGTTTCTACGCCGGCGACGGCCACGGCGTGCAGGGCGACGGCGAGGTCTGCATCACGGCCCTGGAGACCGGGCTCACCGGCACCTTCCGGCTCACCGTCCGCAAGGACCTCGGCTACGACTGGCCGTTCGCCGAGACGCCCACCGACCTGATGTCGATCGGCCTGCACGAGAGCCTCGACGAGGCGATGCGGCAGGCGGTGCGCGAGATGGTCCGCCACGTCTGCGCCCGCACCGAGCTCACCCGCAACCAAGCCTACATGCTGTGTTCGCTTGCCGGGAACCTGCGCATCACCCAGACGGTGGACGGCAACAAGGGCGTGCACATGCTGATGCCGAAAAGCGCCCTGCCGACCAAGGCTTGAGCGGGAGCTCCGTGGGGGCCACTGCGCCGGCGCCCCGCACGGCGCGGGTCCCCGTGCGGGGCGCCGATCACAGACGCCGCAGCCAGCGCAGCCAGTCCGGATGGTGGAACAGGGTGCGGGCGCGCATGAGCTTCCAGGTGCCGTACTTGTAGAAGTCGAAATCGAGCAGCGAGACCGATTCCTGGATCATCGCCCAGATCGACCACTTCAGGTCGGCCAGCGCCTTCAGCACCTGGATGCGCGCGGCGATCACCGGGTCCCAGCGCCCGAAATAGGCTTCGATCATCTCGCGCTCGACACCGTCCGAGAACGCCATCTCGTCGAACCACAGGGCGAGTTCGTAGGCGCGCTCGTTGTTCGAGGCGTATTCGAAGTCGACCAGCATGATCTGGTCCTGCGGATCGATGAGGAAGTTGCCGGCGAGCGTGTCATTCATGCACGGCACGAGGTCGAGGCCGGACGCCAGAAGCGCCGCCTTCGCCTCGGCGCAGCGCCGCATCAGGAACGGGGCGTCTTCGGGCTGGCGCCCACCGACTTCGGCGACCTGCGCGACGTGTTCGTCGATCATATCGAACACGGTCTTGGTCAGGCTCAAGGGGCCGGAATCGTTGAAGGCCTTCAGCGCCCGCACCGCGTTTCCGCGGACGGCCGGCCGCAGGAAGTCGAGGTTCGAGGTGGCGCGGAAGCCCTCGACGAAGGCGAAGATCTCGACGCCGGGGTCGGGCAGGAAGTCGATCACCTCGGCGCCGAAGCCGCTCGCATGGGCCTTCCGGCTCGCCTCGACGGCCACCGTTCGGGTGATGAACATCTCGGTCCCGCGCCCCGGCACCTTCACGAAGAAGTCCTGCGCGGCGCCGGACGAGACCTGCCAGTTCGCATTGCTGATCCCGCCGGAGACCGGGCGATAGCGAAGTGCGGCGCCCTGCCAGCGCGGCACGCGCGCGAGGATCGCCTCCAGATCGCGTTCGGCCGCGCTCAGGCCGTCGCCCAGGGCCTTCCACATCGTCGTCCTCCCCTCGCGGCGGCGTGTCAGAGCCCGCGGAGCCAGGCCTCGAAATCCCAGGCCCCGGTCGTCGTGCGGGCGTGAAACAGCCGCCATTGGCCGTACTTGAAGAACTCGATGCCGCCGCGCGGGGCGGTCACCGCGCGCACGATGCCCCACAGACCCCACATCACGTCGTCGACGGCGCCGTAGAGCCGGCAGCGGGCGAACCGGCGCGGGTCGCAGGTGCCGGCATAGGCCTCGATCGCCGCGCGGCGGCCGTCCTCGAAGCGGCAGACCTCGTTGATCAGCGCGCCGACCTCGAACCAGGGGTCGGCATCGCCCGCGAGGTCGAAGTCGACGAGGCGGATATCCGCGCCGGCAAGCATGATGTTGGAGGCGACGCCGTCGTTGCGGCAGGGTGCGCGGTCGATGCCGGATGCCTGCATCGCCTCGCCGATGAGCCCGCTCGCCGCGATCAGCGCGCCGGTCCCATCTGGAAGCGGCGCGCCGACGGCCTCCGCCTCGCGGGCCAATGCCGCGATCCGGGCGAAGGGGCAGAAGCGATGGCCGAAGGCATCCTCCCCCTGGAGCCGGCCGAGCGCCGCCAGCACCGAGGCCAACGTGTCCGCATCCTGCAGGTCGCCGACGCGGGCGTAGCGCCAGGGATCGGGGAGCAAGTCCAGGCCGAGGATGCCCTCCCCGACGATCCGCACGGCCGGTCCGAGGCCCAGGGCGCCGGCGCGCTCGGCCGCCCGCACCGCGACCGCGGTGACATCGTCGGCCATGTCGGCGTGGCGGATCTTGAGGAAGACGTCCGCCTCGCCTTCAACGGCGACCCGCACGCAATCCGAGGCCGTCGCACGGTGGCTCGGCGAGGCCACGGGCGCGGCGGCCAGCGCGTAGCGGAGCGGCCGGCCGCGCCATTCGGGGATGCGGGCGAGCGACGCCTCGACGCGATGCTCGAACGGCGTCTCGGGATGGCCGACCGCCTTCATCGCGCATCGCCCCGGATCGCACGCTCGGGCGATCCGCCGGCGCGGCAGAGGCGCTCGGTCGCGCGCAGCATCACGGCGAGACCGGCCTGCATGTCGGAATCCAGGGTCATCTCCGCGGCGTCGTGGGCGATGCCGTCGACGCTCGGCACGAAGACGAGGCCGATCGGGCAGGCGCCGAGCAGGCTGAGGGCATCGTGACCGGCCACCGTGTCCATCGGGATCGCCCGGTGCCCGGTCTCTTCGGCGGCGAGGGCCATGAGATCGCGCATCGCCTCGGGGAGCGGGCGGATCGGGCGCTCGACGCGGGCGAGGATCGCGAGGTCGGTGCGGGCGCGCCCGGCCGCCGCGCGCAGCGCCTCGTCCGCGAGCGCACCGGCTTGGCTGAGGATGGCATCGTCGGCGGAACGGATCTCCACCGAGAGTTCGACGCGGGACGGGACGACGTTGGCGGAGTTCGGCGCGACCCGGATGCGGCTGACCGACGTGTGCACGCGGCCCGGCCAGCGATCGGCGACGGCGCGCACCTCCGCGATGGCGTAGGCCGCCGCCAGCAGGGCGTCGCGACGCAACGGCATCGGGCACGGCCCGGTATGGGCCTGCGTGCCGGTGAAGACCGCGTCGATCTTGGTCGCCCCCCAATTGCGGGCGACGATGCCGATGGTCGCGCCGGCCTCGGTGAGCACCCCGCCCTGCTCGACATGGAGTTCGAGGTAGCAGGCCGGGAGCGGAGGTGCCGGATCGGTGCCGCGATGGCCGATCGTCCTCAGGGCTTCGCCCAGCGTCACGCCGTCGTCGTCGCGGATCGCCAGCGCGTCCTCGGGACGGTGATGGCCGACATAGCTGCCGCTGCCGAGCAGGCTCGGCCGGAAGCGGGCGCCCTCCTCGTTGGTCCAGTTCGCGACGCAGAGATCGGCCTCGGACGTGGCGCCTGCCGCCCCGGCCCGCAGGAGCGTGGCGGCCACCCGCAGGGCGATCGCCACGCCGAGCGCGCCGTCGAAACGACCACCCTGGGGTTGGCTGTCGAGGTGCGAGCCCAGCATCACCAGCGGGGCGTCGGGTCGACGAGCGAGGGCAAACAGCCCGAACTGGTTCCCGACCACATCGGTGCGCAGCGCGCCCCCGAGATCGCGGACGGTCGCCGCGAACACGTCGCGCGCCGCACCGTCTCCCGCGCTGCCGCAGAGCCGGTGAACGCCGCCGCCCGCGGTGGCGCCGCACGCCGAGAAGCGGTCGAACAGGTCGTGCAGGCCGGGATCAGCCGGCGATGAGATCGATGTCATGACGCGTGAAGCGATCCAGGAAGGCGGCGGGCGGCGGTCGGTCGGTGACGACGCTGAGCGGGTCGGACAGGTCGAAGGTGCAGAGGTTGGCCTGCAGCCCGAACTTGTGGGAATCGGCCAGGATCACCGCGCGCCGGGCCTGTCCTCGCAGCGTCCGCCGCAGCACCGATTCGTGCTCCTCGTAGTCCATCCAACCGCGGTCGAGGTCGCAGGCCGAGATGCCCATGAAGACGATGTCGAAGAAGTAGCGCCGGGCGTAGGCGACCGTCTCGTAGCCGACGAGCGCGTTGTCCTTGGGGCGGAGCGTGCCCGGCGTCAGGTTGACCCGCGACGGCCCGGCACCGAGCAGCAGGGCGACGTCGATCGAGTTCGTGGTCAGCGTGAGATTGCGCTGGATCAGCCGCCGCGCCAGCGCCAGCGTCGTCGTGCCGGTGTCGATGAAGATCGACATGCCGTCGCGCACCAGACCCTCGGCGATCGCGGCGACCCGCGCCTTCTCGCGCGGGTTGATCTTGCCGCGCTCGATCAGCGGCCGGTCCTGGTCGAGGCGCGGCGCCACGGCGCCGCCGTGGATGCGCCGGAGCAGCCCACGCGTCTCCATCAGCTTGAGGTCGCGCCGGATGGTCTCCTCGGACACCTTCAGGAAGGCGGCCGCATCGGCGACCCCGACGCGGCCGGTGCCGTGCAGGCGCGACAGGATCTCCTGATGGCGATGGTCCGTCAGCATCCGAGCGCCTCATCTCTGGTTCGCCGTCCGACGCGGGGCGAACCCGTCAGCCGGCCGCTTCCAGAGTCGGAGCCCGGCGATGGTGGGTCGCCGCCTCATAGGCGTAGGCATAGCCGAGGAGGTCGGCCTCGCTCCACATCCGCCCGACGAAGATCAGGTTGAACGGCGCGTCCGACGCGTAGAAGCCCGCGGGGACCGTGACGCCTGGAAGCCCGGCGATGTTGATCTCGCAGACGGTGGTCTCGTTGATCGCGCGGCCGCCGTGGAGCGGTGGGAGTTCATCGCGCATCTGCGGGAAGACGAGGCCGTCGAGGCCGTGCTCGTCCATGACGCGCTCGAAGATGGCGAGGTAGGCCTCGCGCAGGGCGAGAAAACCCGAGAGGTCCGGCGGGGCGGACGGGTCGGCGAGGATGGGCGCGAAGGCGGGGATCGCGTGCAGGTAGTGAAGCACGCCACCCGGCGCGAAGGCGTCCTCCGCCTTCGTCGCCTCGGCGAAAGCGGCGACGTCGCGGAGCGCTGCGCTGGGTCCGAGCCGCGTCAGGTAGAGTTGCAGGTCGTAGGCGACCGATTCCATGCCACGGGCGTCGAAATGGTTGAGCCCCGGTGTCGGCTCGCCGAGGTCGGCGAAGCCCGAGCCGGCGAAGGGGTCGGCGATGAGCGTCGCGCCGCAGGCCGCGATCTCGCCTTGCGCCCGTGCGTAGAGCGCGGTCGCCTCGTCCGAGAGCGGCAGGTCGCGCCAGCCAGGCCCGAACAGGCCGAGGCGCTTGGACCGGAGCGCGTCGGCCGAGAGTCTGCTCGTGTAGCCGCCCTTCGGCCGGCGGCCGATGCCGGCCACCGTCTTCGGGTCGGCGGGGGTGTAGCCGGCGAGCACGTCGAGCGTCAGGGCGGCGTCGCGCACGCAGCGGGCGATCGGGCCGACCACATCGCGGGTCGAGCCCGCCAGCGGCACGACGCCGGCATTGGGCACCAGCGCGAAGGTCGGCTTGATGCCCACCAGCCCCTGCGCCGAGGCCGGGTTCTGGATCGAGCCGCCGGTCTCCTCGGCGAGCCCGAGCACCGCGAAGCTGGCGCCGACGGCGGTGGCCGTGCCGGCGCTGCTGCCGCCGGGCAGACTGCTCGGGGCAGCCGAGTTCAGGGTCGGACCGGCCCAGCTGTCGTTGGCATGGCTGCCGGTGGCACTCAGCACCGGGACGTTGGTTTTGCCGAGCATGACGCAGCCGGCCGCCCGCATCCGCGCCACGACCGGGGAATCGGTCTCGGGGATCAGATCGACGCCGCCGGCCCTTGCGCTGAGGAAGCGCCAGCCCGCGGTGGTGGGCAAGCCCGCCATGTCCATCGGGTCCTTGATCACCACCGGTATGCCGTCGAGCGGCCCGAGCGTCGTGCCCGCGATGCGGCGGGCATCGCTGGCGCGGGCATCGGACAGGGCCTCCGGGTTCATGACGATGAGCGCATTGTAATGCGGATTGTGGACCGCGATCCGGTCGAGGAAGGCCTGGGTCAGCGCCTCCGACGTGACGCCGCTCGCGAACGCGTCGGCGGCGTCCGCCACGGTCATCTCGACGATCTCGATCTCCGGAATCATCTGTGCCGAATCCATCGTTGCCCTCTTTCGGTGTCGGTTTCGGGCCTCGATCAGGCCATGCCGACGAATTCGTCGATCATCGCCCGGTCGCGGGCGACCTCGGGCGGCACCTCGCGGGTGATCATCCCCTTCTGAAGGATGAGCACTCGGTCGGAGAGGCCTGAGATGAAGGACAGGTTCTGCTCCACCAGCAGCACGGTCAGCGCGCGGGCGCGGGTGATGCCCTGGAGCGTCTCGATGATCTCCTCGATGATCGAGGGCTGGATGCCCTCGGTCGGCTCGTCGAGGAGGATGATCGTCGGGTTCGCGCAGAGGCAGCGGGCGAGCGCCAGCAATTGCTGTTCGCCGCCCGAGAGCGCGCCGCCGGGCCGGTCGAGATAGACCTTCAACCGCGGGAACACGTCGAGGATCGCAGCGATGGTGGCGTTCTCGGGCGTGTTCGCCAGCAGGCAGCCCATGCGCAGGTTCTCGCGCACGCTCAAGGCGGGGAAGATCTCGCGCCCCTGCGGGACGTAGCCGATCCCGGCCCGCGCCCGCGCGGTGGGCGAGGCCCTGGTGATCTCGTGCCCGCCGAAGCGAACGCTTCCGGCGGTGGCCGGCAGGTAGCCCATCAGCGTGCGCAGCAGCGTGGTCTTGCCCATGCCGTTGTGGCCGAGGATACCCACCACCTCGCCGTCCGCGACCGACATCGTGATGCCGCCGAGGATCGGGATGCGGCCGTAGCCGGCATGCAGCCCCGCGACGGAGAGGAGCGGAGCCTTCGGGATCGGGTGAGGACCGTTCATGCCGCCTGCTTGCCCAGATAGACGTCGCGAACCCGCTGGTCGGCGAGCACGCGCCCGACCTCGTCCTCCATCAGGATCTTCCCCTGGTTGAACACCGTCACGGTCTTGGCGATCATCCGGATGAACGGCATGTCGTGCTCGACCACGATGACCGCATGCGTCCGGTTGATCTCGCGGATCAGGTCGGCGGTCCGGTGGACCTCCTCGTGGGTCATGCCGGCGGCGGGCTCGTCGAGCAGGATCAGTTCCGGCTCCTGCGCCAGCACGGTGGCGATCTCGACCCATTGCCGCTGGCCGTGGGCAAGCTGGCCCACGAGGCGTCCGGCGATGTCGGTCAGCCGGAGGCGTTCCAGCGTCTCGTCGACGATCCGGCTGGTGCGGGCGAGCGACTTGCGCCGGCAGCCGGCGATGAAGACGTTCTCGTGCACCGACAGGCCGTTGAAGACGTTGGGCACCTGCGTCTTGATGCCGACCCCGAGCCGGGCGATCGCGTGCGGATGCGCGGTGGTGATGTCGGTGTCGCGGAAGCGGATGCGGCCGGCGCTCGGCGTCAGCTGCCCGGTGAGCATCTTGAAGAAGGTGCTCTTTCCCGCGCCGTTCGGCCCGATCAGGCAGCGCAGCTCGACCTCGTTGAGGGTGAAGTCGACGGCGTTCACCGCGGTGACTCCGCCGAAACGCATGGTCGCGCCCTCGGCCCGCAACAGCGGGCGAGCGGGCTTCGGGGCTCCCGTCATCGGCCGGTCCCTTCGGCAAGCGCCGGCTTGGGGGTCGGGGGCTT
>CAZZZJ010000070.1:0-11539 GCA_964658355.1 Beijerinckiaceae bacterium | reverse complement strand
GTCACCAAGGTGCTCAAGCGGGCCGGCGACGACGTGAAGGCCGGCGAGGTGCTCCTCGTCATCGAGGCCACCGACATGGTCCAGGCCCAGAACGACTACCAGGGCGCGCTCAACACCATCCAGAAGCAGCAGGCGCTGCTCAAGCTCGATCAGACCATCGCCAGCCGGCAGCAGGAGCTGTTCGCGGCCAAGGCCGTGGCGCTGAAGGACTACCAGTCGGCCCAGAACGACGTGATCGCGGCCCAGAGCGACCTGAAGACGGCGCAGGCCTCGCTCGATGCCGTGCGCAACCGGCTGAAACTCCTCGGCAAGACCGACGCGGAGATCACCGCCTTCGAGAAGAACGGCACCATGAGCGCCGAGACGGAGATCCAGGCGCCGATCGCCGGCACCATCGTGCAGCGCAAGGTCGGCATCGGCCAGTATCTCACCACGTCGAGCGACCCGGCCTTCGTGATCGGCGACCTCTCGACCGTCTGGCTGATCGCCAACGTGCGCGAGAGCGAGATTCCGAAGATCCGCATCGGCCAGGAGGTCGAGGCCAAGGTCGCGGGCTTCGGGGCGCGGGTGTTCAAGGCGCGGGTGAACTACATGGCGGCGAGCCTCGATCCGGCCACGCGCCGGCTCGCGGTGCGCAGCGAGGTCGACAACCCGGACCGGTCCCTGCGCCCGGAGATGTTTGCCACCTTCACCATCATCACCGGCAAGGCGCAGCCCTCTCCCGCCGTGCCGCTGGCGGCGATCGTCTACGAGGGCGCCAACGCCCACGTCTGGGTCGCCCGGCCCGACGGCGCGATCGCGGCGCGCGGCGTCACCCTCGGCCTGATCAACGGCGACAACGCGCAGGTGGTCGAGGGCTTGGCCGCCGGCGAGGAGGTCGTCACCCGCGGCGCGCTGTTCATCGATCGCGCCGCCTCGGGCGACAAGGCGTCGTGAGCGGACGCGACCGGGGAGCGCCGCGATGAACAGCCTGATCGTCTTCTCGCTGCGCCAGCGCGTGCTGGTCTGCCTCGGCTTCCTGGTGATGCTGGCGCTGGGCTATGCCAGCTACACCCAGCTCAACATCGAGGCCTATCCCGATCCCGTCCCGCCGCTCGTGGACGTGATCACCCAGAATCCCGGCCAGTCGGCCGACGAGATCGAGCGCTACATCACGATCCCGCTCGAGGTCGCCCTGGCCGGCATCCCGAACGCGCAGGTCGTCCGCACGATCTCGCTGTTCGGCCTGTCCGACGTGAAGGTGCAGTTCAACTACGAGTTCACCTACGAGGAGGCGCTCCAGCGGGTGCTCAACCGCCTGTCGCAGGCGCCGCCCCTGCCGAACGGCGCGACGCCGCAGATCTCGCCGACGAGCCCGGTGGGCGAGATCATGCGCTACAAGCTCGTCGGGCCGAAGGGCTTCTCGTCGGCGGACATGAAGACCCTGCAGGACTGGGTGCTGCAGCGCCGGTTCAAGGCGATCCCCGGCGTCGTGGACGTGACCGCCTTCGGCGGCAAGGCCAAGGAATACGAGATCGCGGTCGACCTCAACCGCCTCCAGGCCCAGGGGATGACCCTGGTGCAGCTCGTCTCGGCGCTGAACAACTCGTCGATCAACGTCGGCGGCCAGACGCTGAACGTCGGCGAGCAGTCGGCGGTGGTGCGCGGCGTCGGCCTGATCCGCGACATGGACGACATCAAGGACACGATGCTGACGCAGGTCAACGGCACGCCGGTGCTGGTGCGGGACGTCGCCGACGTCCGCGTGTCCAACGCCCCGCGTCTCGGCATCGTCGGCCATGACGGGTCGGACGACATCGTCGAGGGCATCGTCCTGATGAGCCGCGGCGGCCAGAGCCTGCCGACGCTCCGGCGCGTCGAGGCCGAGATCGACAAGATCAACGCCTCGTCGATCCTGCCGCCGGAAGTGAAGATCGTGCGGATCTACGACCGCTCCGGGCTGATCCACACCACCACCCACACGGTGATGCACAACCTCGTCTTCGGCGTGGTGCTGGTGTTCGTGGTGCAGTGGCTGTTCCTGGGCTCGCTGCGCAGCGCGATCATCGTGGCGGCGACGATCCCGTTCGCGCTGGGCTTCGCCATCCTGATCCTCGTGGTGCGCGGCGATTCGGCCAACCTCCTGTCGCTCGGCGCCATCGATTTCGGGCTCATCGTCGACGCCACCGTCATCATGGTCGAGAACGTGTTCCGGCACCTGGCCGAACCGCATCACTCGGAGGGACAGCCCGCGCCCGGCGGCCTGACCGGGCGGCTCGGCACCATCGCCATCGCCGGCTCCGAGGTGAACCGGGCGATCTTCTTCTCGGCGACGATCATCATCGTCGGCTTCCTGCCGCTCTTCACCATGTCCGGCGTCGAGGGCCACATCTTCGGGCCGATGGCCAAGACCTACGCCTACGCGCTGGTCGGCGGCCTGCTCGCCACCTTCACGGTCTCCCCCGCCCTCTCGGCGGTGATCCTGCCGAAGCACGTGGAGGAGCGCGACACCCTGATCGTGAAGGTGCTGCGCTTCGGCCACGAGATCATCCTGGGCTTCGGCCTGCGCAACCGCGTGCTCTCGATCGCCGTGACGCTGGCGATCCTGCTGGTCTCCGGGATCGCGGCCAAGAACCTCGGCCTCGAGTTCCTGCCCAAGCTCGAGGAGGGCAACCTCTACGTGCGCGGCACCATGCCGGCCTCGATCTCGCTGGAGGCCGGCAACGCCTACGTGCAGCGCCTGCGCAAGATCTTCACCGAGGTGCCCGAGGTCGTCACCGTCATCTCGCACCAGGGCCGGCCGAGCGACGGCACCGACGCCACCGGCTTCTTCAACGTCGAGATCCTGGCGCCCCTCAAACCCATCGACCAGTGGCGCAAGGGCCTCGACAAGGAACAGCTGATCGCCGGCCTGTCGAAGCGCCTGGACGCCGAGTTTCCCGGCATCGAGTTCAACTTCTCGCAGTATATCGAGGACAACGTCCAGGAGGCGGCCTCGGGCGTGAAGGGCGAGAACTCGGTCAAGGTCTACGGCACCGACCTCGTCGCGATCACCAAGGCCGCCGAGGACGTGAAGGCGGTGCTCGCCACCGTGCCCGGCGTGACCGACCTCTCGGTCTTCGCCTCGCTCGGCCAGCCGACGGTGCGGATCGACGTCGACCGCCACAAGGCCGCCCGCTACGGCCTCTCGATCGGCGACGTGAACACCACGATCGCCGCGGCGATCGGCGGCCAGACCGCGGGCGACCTCTACGAGTACGGCTCGGACCGGCACTTCCCGATGCGGGTGCGGCTCGCGAAGGAATACCGCTCCTCGCTGGCGACCATCCGCAACATCACCATCGGCGCCGCCAACCCGAACGGCGGCGTTGTGCAGGTGCCGCTCTCCGAGATCGCCGACGTCGATCTCGTCTCCGGCGCGTCGTTCATCTACCGCGAGGACCAGGAGCGCTACATCCCGGTGAAGTTCTCGGTGCGCGGGCGCGACCTCGGCGGCACCGTGCTGGAGGCGCAGCGCCGCGTCGCCGACGAGGTGACGCTGCCGGCCGGCTACCACCTGGAATGGGTCGGCCAGTTCACCAACCTGCAGGACGCGGTGACCCGCCTCAGCCTCGTGGTGCCGATCACCCTGGTGCTGATCGCGCTCCTGCTGTTCATCAACTTCAACTCGGTCGCCGACATGCTCCTGGGGCTGTCGGTGATCCCGATGGCGATGATCGGCGGCATCTTCGCCCTGACGCTGACCGGCACCCCGTTCTCGATCTCCGCGGCGATCGGCTTCATCGCGCTGTTCGGCATCTCGACGATGGAGGGCGTGATCCTGCTCGCCTACTACAACCAGTTGATGGAGGAGGGCTGGCAGCGCAAGGACGCGGTCTGGCACGCCTCGATCGTGCGGATGCGCCCGGTGATGATGACCTGCGTCGCGGCCTGCGTCGGCCTTCTGCCGGCGGCGGTCTCCACCGGCATCGGCTCGCAGGTGCAGAAGCCCCTGGCCCTCGTCGTCGTCGGCGGCATCCTGCTCGCGCCGAACCTGATCCTCGTGGTGGTGCCGGTGCTGATCTCGCTGTTCTCGCGGCGGGTGCCGAACCCGAACGCGACGCCCGCGGTCCAACGGGCTGCGGCGTGATGGCATCGATCTCGACCGTGACGCGCATCCCGCCCCCCGACGGATCCCGGGTTTGCCCGAGATCCGCACCCCGAGTGCCGAAGTCGGGCAAGCCCGACCTGGGTGCGGGGGAGGGTGGAGGGAAGCACGCGCGGGCCCTGGAAGCCGTGGCGCCGGCACCACAGCCCCCGCCCTCCCCATCCGTCGCGGCGCCCACCGCATTGACTCAGCCCGCCCCCGCGGCGCTCTACCGGACCGGAAGGCACGCCGCCGTCGCGCGCGCCCACCGTGTCGGGAGCGTCATGATCGAAACCGCCCTGATCTGCCGGTCTGCGCGGGCCGCCGTTCTGGCGGCGTCTCTCGGCCTGTCCGCCTGCGCGGTCGGCCCGAACTACATCGCGCCCGAGGACCCGCCGGTCGCGCGCTACACCAAGGAGCCGCTCCGGAACCCGAGCGCGGCGGACAAGATCGCGACCCGGCAGGGCGGATCCGCCGACCAGAGCTTCGTCTCGGGCGGCGACATTCCCGGCCAGTGGTGGACGCTGTTCCGCTCCAAGGCGCTGAACCGCCTGGTCGAGGAGGCGCTCGCCAACAACCCGAACCTGGAGGCGGCGCAGGCGAGCCTGCGCATCGCCCAGCAGAACGTGCTCGCCCAGAAGGGCACGCTGTATCCGACGCTCACCGCCAATCCGCAGGCGCTCGGCGCGCAGGCGCCGGGGCTCGACCTGCAATCGCCGCTGCAGAACCAGAACAACTACCTCTACAGCCTCTACACGCCGCAGGTGACGGTGGCGTTCAACCCGGACGTGTTCGGGCTCAACCGGCGCACGATCGAGGGATTGGAAGCGACGGCCGAGAACCAGCGCTTCCAGCTGGAGGCCGCCTATCTCAGCCTCACCGCCAACGTGGTCGCCGCCGCGATCCAGGAAGCGTCGCTGCGCGCCCAGATCGACGCGACGAAGCGCGTGATCCAGGCCCAGACCGAGGTGCTGACCCTCTACAACAAGCAGCTCTCGCTCGGGCAGATCGCCGGGGCCGACGTGATCCAGCAGCAGGCGGCGCTTTCGCTGTCGCAGCAGCTCCTGCCGCCGCTGGAGAAGCAGCTGGCGCAGCAGCGCAACCTGCTGACCGCTTTGGCCGGGCGCCTCCCCAGCGAGGAGGTGGGCGAGACGTTCACCCTCTCGGCCCTGCGCCTGCCGACCAGGATCCCCGTGAGCCTGCCCTCGCGCCTCGTGCAGCAGCGGCCCGACGTGAAGGCGGCGGAAGCGCTGGTGCAGCAGGCCAGCGCCGGCATCGGCGTCGCGGTCGCCAACCGGCTTCCACAATTCTCGATCACCGCCACCGGCGGCTCGAGCGCCGTGCGCCTGGCCCAGATCGCCAATCCCGGCGCCGGGTTCTTCACCATCCTCGGGCAGGCGACGGCGCCGATCTTCGACGCCGGCACCCTCTATCGCCGCCAGCGGGCGAGCGAGGAGACGCTGACGCAGGCCCAGGCGCAGTATCGCGCGGTGGTGATCGCCGCCTTCCAGAACGTCGCCGACGCGCTGCGCGCCCTGCAATCGGATGCGAGCGCGGTGGCGGCGGCCTCCGCCGCCGAGAAGGCCACCGGCCAGAGCCTCGAGCTGATCCGCAAGCAGTTCTCCGCCGGCGCCGTGAACTCGACGCAGGTGCTGATCGCGCAGCAGGGCTACCTCTCGGCGCTCGTCACCTCGGCCGGTGCGCGGGCGACGCAATACGCCGACACCGCCGCCCTGTTCCAGGCGCTGGGCGGCGGCTGGTGGAACCGCGCCGACGTGGCCCCGCCCCCGCCCGAGACCGACCCGCTGAAGTTCCTGTGATCGGCATCGCGTCGGTGTCTCGCCAACCTCCCGCGATGCGCTTCCGCGAAATCCCCGCCCTGTTCATGCGCGGCGGCACCAGCAAGGCGCTGATGCTCCACCGGCGCGACGTGCCGGCCGACCGGGCGGCGTGGGAGCCGCTGTTCCTGTCGGCCATGGGCAGCCCCGATCCGTTCGGGCGCCAGCTCGACGGCATGGGCGGCGGCGTCTCGTCGGTCTCGAAGATCTGCATCGTCGAGCCCTCGGCGCGCGACGATGCCGACGTGGACTACACCTTCGTCCAGGTGGTGGTGCGCGAGGCGCGGATCGACCTGTCCGGCAATTGCGGCAACATGCTCGCGGCCGTCGGCCCCTTCGCGGTGGACGAGGGGCTGGTCCCGGTGCCGGACGGCCCGGCGACGATCCGGATCTTCAACACGAACACCCGGAAGCTCATCCGCGCCGGCTTCGACGTGCGCGACGGCAAGACGGTCTACCGCGGCGCCCTCGCGATTCCCGGCGTCCCCGGAACCGCGGCGCCGATCCGCCTCGACTTCGTCGATCCGGGCGGGGCGACCACCGGACGGCTCCTGCCGACCGGCGCGGTGCGCGAGCGGCTCGCCGTCCCCGGGGTCGGAAGTGTCGACGTGTCGATGGTCGACGCCGCCAACGCCTGCGTCTTCCTGAAGGCCGGCGACCTCGGCCTCGCCGGCTCGGAACTGCCGGCCACGCTCGAGGCGGTGCCGGGGCTGCTCGATCGCCTCGGCCGCATCCGGCGCGCGGCCTCGGTCGCCATGGGGATCGCCCGCGACGACGCGCACGCGGCCGGCATCGTCCACGTGCCCTTCGTCGGCCTCGTCGCCCCGCCGCTGGACGCGTCGACCCTGTCGGGCGAACGGATCGCGGCCGCCGAGGTCGACCTGACCGCCCGGGTGATCTCGAACGGCGTGCCGCATCAGGCGCTGCCGCTCACCGCCACCCTGTGCCTCGCCGTCGCCGCCCGCCTGCCCGGCAGCGTCGTCTCCGAGGTCGCGCGGGTTGCCGGCGAGTCCCTGCTGGTCGGGATGCCCTCTGGCGTCCTCGCCGCCGACGCCGAACTCGTCCGCGACGGCGACGCGCTCCGCGCGACGCGCGGCTCGTTCTTCCGCACGGCACGGCCGCTGATGCGGGGGGTGGTGTACGCGTGACGGCGGTGTCTGAGCCGGGCGGCTAGGCGCGTCTGCCATCGAAAACTTCTTACTCTGAATGCCACACGCCCCGGTCATTCCGGGGCGCCGTAGGCGAACGAAGAATCCAGAGCCGCCGACGGCACAGTGTCATAGCTTCAGGGCGGATCTGGATTCCGGGCTCTGCTTCGCAGCCCCGGAATGACCGAGCGGGTGTGATTTGAGGTTCGGCCCTCGGCGCCGCCCTCACGCCCCCACCAACGCCAAGATGATCTCCCGCCGGTGCGGCCGGTCGCGGTGCTCGATTAGGTAGACGCCCTGCCAGGTGCCGAGCGCCAGGCGGCCGCCGACCACCGGGATCGTCAGGCTCGAATCGGTGATCATCGTGCGGATGTGGGCGGGCATGTCGTCCGGCCCCTCGGCGCCGTGGACGTAGGCCGAGTGGCGCGGGGCGAAGCCGTCGAGCGCCGTCATCAGGTCGGTCTGGACGTCGGGGTCGGCATTTTCCTGGATGGTCAGCGAGGCCGAGGTGTGCCGGCAGAACACTGTGACGACGCCGTCACCGATGCCGCTGTCGCGCACGAAGGCGGAGACGGCCTGCGTGAACTCGGTGAAGCCCGGCCCCGGCGTCGCGATCGTCAACCTCGCCCCCGCCTGGTGCCGGACTTCGCCCGAAAACAGCGTCTCCACCGTTCCCACCTCGCCCCGCTTCATTCCGCCGTCTCCAGGGTCGTGCCCGGCATCGTCTCGCGCTCGCCCCGCGCCAGGATGCGTTCCAGCAGGTCGATCCGGTCGGCCTCGGCCGCCGGCTTGTCCCACCGGATGCGGCTGACGCGGGGGAATCGCATGGCGACGCCCGACTTGTGCCGGGTCGACCGTTGCACGCCCTCGAAGGCGATCTCCAGCACCAATCCGCCCTCCAGGCCGTAGCCGACCTCGCGCACCGGGCCGAAGCGCTTGACCGTGTGGTTGCGGACGTAGCGGTCGAGTTTGGCCAGCTCCGCGTCGGTGAAGCCGTGATAGGCCTTGCCCACGGGCACGAGCTCCGGGCCGGCCTCGCCGTCCCGCCAGACGCCGAACGTGTAGTCGGAGTAGAACGACGAGCGCTTCCCGTGCCCGCGCTGGGCATACATCATCACCGCGTCGACGAGGTGCGGCTCGCGCTTCCACTTCCACCAGGGGCCCTTGGGGCGGCCGGGCAGGTAGGGGCTGTCCCGGCGCTTCAGCATCACGCCCTCGATCGCGTCGGCATCCGCGCCCGCCCCGACCGCGGCCGGGTCGGCACGGGCGGCGGCGAGGTCGTCCCAGGTCTTGAACGGCACCAGCGGCGACACGTCGATGCGGGCGTGGTCGAGGCTCCGCACGAACGCTTCGAGGCGCATGCGGCGCTCCGCGAAGGGCAGCCCGCGCAGATCCTCGCCGTCGGCGGTCAGCAGGTCGTAGGCGCGCACATGCGCCGGGAACTCCTCCATCAGCTTGCCCGTGACCGCCTTGCGGTTGAGGCGCTGCTGCAGGACGTTGAAGCTCTGCACGCGCGTCTCGCGCAGGATCAGCAATTCGCCGTCGAGGGTGCCGGTAAAGGTGACGGCCTCCGCGAGGTCCGGGAAGGCGCCGGAGATGTCCTCGCCGGTGCGCGAGTAGATCCGCGCCACCTGATGCCCCTCCGCATCGCGCCCGCCGACGAGCTGGACGCGGATCCCGTCCCATTTCCACTCGCCCGAGAAGTCGCCCGGCGCGAGCTTGTCGAAGTCGGTCTCCTCCTCGATCGGGTGCGACAGCATCGGCGGCCGGAACGGGGCCGGGTTCAGGGTCTCGGGCCGCGGCCCCCTCCCCTCCGCCCAGGCGAACAGGGTCGCGAAGGGAGCGGTCAGCCCGTGCCAGACCTCCTCGACCGCGTCGGCCTCGTGGCCGCCCAGCGCGCCGACCGCGGTCTTGGCGAGTCGCGCCGAGACGCCGACGCGGAGGTTGCCGGTCACCAGCTTCAGAAGCGCCCAGCGCCCGGTCTCGTCGAGGGCGTCGAGCCAGGTCGCCAGATGGGCGGGCAGCTCGGCCTTGCGGATGGTGGACAGCGTCTCGACCACCTCGGCCAGCGTCGGCACGTGGGGGGGCGGGTTGTTGTGGCCGAGGCCCGCTGCTTCCCCTCCCCCCGCGTCGGGGGGCGGGAGAGGCGCGGCGCTCGACGGCCCCGGCCAGATCAGCGCGGTCGTCTCCGCCAGATCGCCGACGTAGTTGTGCGAGAGCCGGAACAGCACCGGGTCGATCCGCGCTTCCACGAGCCCGCGGATCAAGGCGGGCTTGGCCTCGCGGAAGCTGAGGGTGCCGGTCATCGCGCCGAGCGCGTAGCCGCGCTCCGGGTCGGGGGTCCTGGAGAAATAGTCCTGCAGCAGCCGGAGCTTGGCGTTGCGGCGCGGCTCGTAGGCGAGGCGGTCGAGGAGTTCGGCGAAGTCGTTCACGCCGCCGCCTCCGCCGGAACCGGCTCCGCCTCGCCGTCGTCGCCGTAGCCCAGCATGTGCAGCGGCCTGGCCTTGATCCCTTCCGTTCCGCACCAGTGCACCAGGGCGTCCTCCTGCCCGTGCGTCACCCAGACCTCGCCGGCCTGCGTCTCGCGGATGGTGCGGCACAGGTCGGGCCAGTCGGCGTGGTCGGAGATCACCAGCGGCAGCTCGACGCCCTTCTGGCGGGCGCGGGCGCGCACCCGCATCCAGCCGGACGCGAAGCTCGTCACCGGATCGGGGAATTTCCGCGACCACACGTCCTGGATCGACGACGGCGGGCAGAGCACGATCGCGCCCTTGAGGCTGGCGCGGTCGGCGGCGGCCACCTTCGGCGTGTCGCCGAGCGCGAAGCCCTCGCGCTTGTACAGCTCGGTCAGCTTCTCCATCGCCCCGTGCAGGTGGATCGGCCGGTCGTAGCCGGCCTCGCGCAGGAGCATCATCACCCGCTGCGCCTTGCCCAGCGCGTAGGCGCCGACGATGTGGGCGCGCTCGGGGAACAGGGCCACGGAATCGAGGAGCTTGCGCACTTCGGCCGACGTGTCCGGCATCCGGAACACCGGCAGGCCGAAGGTCGCCTCGGTGATGAACACGTCGCAGGGCACGACCTCGAACGGGCGGCAGGTCGGGTCGTGCGCGCGCTTGTAGTCGCCCGAGACCACCACGCGCACGCCCTCGGCTTCAATCGCGATCTGCGCCGAGCCGAGCACGTGGCCGGCCGGCGCGAACCGCACCGTCACGTCGCCGATGCGGATCGCCGCGCCGAGCGTCGCCTCCTGGCGGGATCGACAGAACGCCTCGCCGTAGCGCACGGCCATGATGCGCAGGGTCTCGCCCGTGGCGAGCACGCTGCCGTGGCCGGCCCGCGCATGGTCGGCATGGCCGTGGGTGATCAGCGCCCGCTCGACCGGCCAGGTCGGGTCGACGTGGAAGCGGCCGAGCGGGCAATACAGGCCCTCGCGGGTCAGGGTGAGGAGGTCTCCGGCGCGAAGCGTCATCGGTCCCGTCGTGAGGGTCATGGGTCTCGACGGTGATATAGGGCGGCGCCCCGACGACACCCGGAACGATCCACACCATGCCACAGACCGGCTCCGGCGACCTGCTGGCGGACCGCCGCTTCGCCTACGCGGAGGCCTGCCTGGCCGAGGGCGACCACGTCGCCGCCGCCGAGATGGCGGAGCAGGCGCTGGAACGGGCCCCCCGCTTCGCGGCGGCCTGGGTGCTGCTCGGGCGGGCGCGCGAGGCGCGCCACGCCGCCGGGCCCGAGGATCCGGCCTTGTTCCAGGCGGCGCTCCGCGCCTACGAGACCGCCCGCGACCTCGACCCGGAGGACACGCTCGGCATGCTCGTCCACCTCGCGCGCCTCGGCGGCGACGCAGGCCTGCCGGTGCTGTCCCCGGCCTATCTCCGCGCGCTGTTCGACGGCTATGCCGGCCGCTTCGAGCGCCACCTCGTCGAGGGCCTCGGCTATCGCGGGCCGGCGCTGCTCTGCGCGGCGCTCGATGCGGACGGCCCGCGTCGATACGGCGATGCGATCGATCTCGGTTGCGGCACGGGCCTGATGGGCATGGCGCTGGGCGATCGCGTCGCGACGCTCACCGGCGTGGACATCGCCCCGGCCATGCTGGCGCTCGCGCGGCGCAAGGGCGTCTACGCGCGGCTGGTCGAAGGCGGGATCGACGCGTTCCTCGCGTCCGAGCCGGCGGGTTCCGCGGACCTGTGCGTGGCGGCCGACGTCTTCATCTATGTCGGCGCCCTGGATCCCGTGCTGGCCGGCATGGCACGGGTGCTGAGGCCGGGCGGCCGCGCCGCCTTCACGGTTCAATCGCACGACGGCGACGGCGTCGTCCTCGGCGCGGATGGCCGCTACGCCCATGCCGACGGCCACATCGCGGATGCCGCCGCGCGGGCCGGGCTCATCGGGCCGACGCTCCGCCCGGCGGCGGTGCGGCGCGAGCGCGGCCTCGACGTGCCGGG
>CAZZZJ010000069.1:0-11680 GCA_964658355.1 Beijerinckiaceae bacterium | reverse complement strand
CGCCAGGACTGCATGCCGCGGTCGTCGTTCTTCGGGATGATGGTCTCGTGACCGATGAAGACCGTGAGGTCGTCGAGCATCTGCGGCGGCAGGGTGCGGTGCTCGACGGCGCAGGCCAGCCCGTCGGGAATCGAGGCGTCCTCCATGAAACCGTAGCGCAAGGTGACCCTGTAGAAGTCCGGCGCCAGGATCGTAACGTGGCCGCGTTCCTCCCGCGGCACCGTCGGGGTTTCCTCGTACTGAGCGGAGACGATCATCACCCGCTCTGGCAGCGCGTGGCTGCGCTCGACGAAACGCGACAGGTGCAGCGGGATGCCGTGCGTGGCCGCCGACAGGAACGCGCCGGTGCCGCGGACCCGCACGAGATCGCGGTGCTGGAGGCCGGCCAGGAACACGTCCTCCGGCTGCCGCAGACCGGCGCGTGCCTCCTCGACAAGCTGGTTGCCCCTGCGCCACGTCAGCATCATCAGCGCGACGATGCCGGCGAGCACCAGCGGAAACCAGCCGCCTTCGAGCAGCTTCACGCTGTTGGCGCCCAGGAAGATCAGATCAATCACCAGGAAGAAACCGTTCACAGCGAGGATCGCGACGAGGTTGTAGCCCCACTTTCGGGCGATCAGTGCGGCGAGCAGCGTGGTGATCGCCATCAGCAGCGACACGGCGATGCCGTAGGCGCCGGCCAGCGCGTCCGACGATTCGAACACCACGACGGCGGCGATGGTGGCGAGGGCCAGGAGCCAGTTCACCGCCGGCACGTAGATCTGCCCGCGCTCCTCCTTGGCCGTCTGGACGATGTGCATCGGCGGCAGGAAGCCGAGCTGGACCGATTGCTGGGTGAGGGAGAACACCCCCGAGATGATCGCCTGGGAGGCGATCACCGTCGCCATCGTGGCGAGCCCGATCAGCGGGTAGTGCGCCCAGGCCGGCGCGAGCCGATAGAACGGGTTCTCGATCGCGTCGGGCGAGGCGAGGAGCAGTGCGCCCTGGCCGAAATAGTTGATCACCAGGGCCGGCAACACCAGGGCGAACCACGCGAGGCGGATCGGCCTGGCACCGAAATGCCCGAGATCCGCATACATCGCCTCGCCGCCAGTGACCGCGAGGAAGGCCGCGCCCAGCATCGCGAAGCTGACGTGCCAGCCGGCCTGCAGCAGGAACTCCACCGCCTTCAGCGGATTGGCCGCCGCCAGGATCTCGGGTTTGTGCAGGATGCCGCCGACGCCCATCAGCGTCAGGACGACGAACCACAGCAGCATCACCGGCCCGAAGATCCGGCCGATGAAGGCGACGCCCTTGCTCTGCACTAGGAACAGGGCGACGAGGATCGCGATGGTGATCGGCACGACGTAGCGGCCAAGCGACGGCGCATCGACCTTCAGCCCCTCGATCGCCGAAAGCACCGAGATCGCCGGCGTGATCGCGCCGTCGCCGTAGAGCAGGGCCGCGCCGATCAGCCCGACCACCAGCAGCACCGCCTGCCACGAGCGCGGCTTCGCGTGCCGCGCGCCGAGCAGGGCCAGCATCGCGACGATGCCGCCCTCGCCGCCGTTGTCGGCGCGCAGGATCAGCACCGCGTATTTCAGCGAGACGATCAGAATCAGCGCCCAGAGGATCAGCGACACCGCGCCGACGACGGCCGCGGGGTCCGCGTTGCCGCCGCCGCTCGCGGCACGCACCGCCTCTTTGTAGGCGTAGAGCGGGCTGGTGCCGATGTCGCCGTAGACGACGCCCAACGCGCCGAGCAGCAGGGCAGGACGGAACCGCTGCGCGTCGGCCGGCTTGGCGCCGCCCTCCGCACCGATCTGACTCTCGCTCACCGGACGCCCCGCCCTCATCGTTTCGTGGCGCGACGCTAGCAGGCGCCCGCCGCCCGTCCACCGCAACGGTGTCCCTCAGCCCACGATCGCGACGTTGTGTGTCGGCAGGACGTCAGATCAGGGCGGCGAGGGCGTCCGGGCAGGGCGCATGCCTGGCGAGGACGATCACAGGCACGTCGGCATGGCGCGCGATCGCGTCGGCGACGGTCTCCGGCGGGGTCGGGGCGCCGGGGCTCTCGTTGACGACGATGGCCAAGACCGGGATGTCGGCCGCGCGGCAGGTCTCGAAGGCGGTCAGCGCATGGCTGATCGCACCGAGGTAGCTGCCCGAGACAAGAATCGACGGGCAGGCGAGCGACCAAAGCCATCCGAGGCCGGTCGCCTCCTGCGTGACCGGGCTCATGAGGCCGCCGACGCCCTCGATCAGGAGCGTGCCGGTGCAGGCCTCCATCCGCTCGAGGCACCACGTGACGATATCTTCGAGGACCGGCGCCTGGCCCTCCAGCGCGGCGGCCTGGTCGGGGGCGAGCGCGGCCGCGAAGC
Source organism: Beijerinckiaceae bacterium (assembly GCA_964658355.1). Taxonomy (GTDB): domain Bacteria; phylum Pseudomonadota; class Alphaproteobacteria; order Rhizobiales; family Beijerinckiaceae; genus Methylobacterium. The sequence continues at coordinate 9,320 of CAZZZJ010000069.1, read as the reverse complement.
GCCAGGGCGAGCAGGCCGCGACCGACGCCTCGGTGACCGGAATTTCCTGGGCGGCCAGGAGGAGAGCCGTATCGCTCTCGGAAAACGCCGGGTCGCCGATCGGAGGCACGCCGCTCGCGACCGGCTTCAGCGCCAGCACATCGCGCCCCGCTCGACGCAGGGCACGGACCAGCTCCGCCGTGACGTAGGTCTTGCCGATCTCGGTGCCGGCGCCTGCGATGAAGACGGTTCCGGTCATGCGGCGGGGAGGACCGTCAGGCCGAGAAGCTGCCGTGGCAGTGCTTGAACTTCTTGCCCGAGCCGCACGGGCAGGGCTCGTTGCGGCCGACCCGCCCCCAGGTCGTGGCATCGTCCGGGTCGCGTTCCAGCACCGCGCCGTCGGCGGAGAGCCCCTGCGCCGCGTAGCCGTAGGCCGGTCCACCGCCGCCGTCGCTGCCGGAGCCGCGGCCGGCATAGTCCATCTCGTTCTCGCCCGTCACCGGATCGAGGTGCTGGGCGAACATCTGCGGCAGCTCGGGGGACTGGCCGAACAGGTTGACCTGGGCTTCGGGCTCCTGGAACATGATCTCGACGCGCGAGAGCTGGCTGGTGACCTGCTCGCGCAGCTGCGTGACGAGGCCGTTGAACAGGTCGAAGGCTTCGGACTTGTACTCGTTCAACGGGTCGCGCTGGGCGAAGCCGCGCCAGCCGATCACCTGGCGCAGGTGATCGAGGGTGACGAGGTGCTCCCGCCAGAGGTGATCGAGCGTCTGGAGAAGCACCTGCTTCTCGATGTAGGTCATCACCTCGGCGCCGTTCTTCTCCGAACGCGCCGCGTAGGCCGCGTCGGCCGCCTTCTTCAGGCGCTCGCGCATCTCCTCGTCGGCGATGCCCTCTTCCTTCGCCCAATCCTCGATCGGCTCCTGGAGGTTCAGGACCTCGGTGACGCGTTCGCGCAGGCCGACCACATCCCATTGCTCGGCATAGGCGTTCTCGGGGATATGGGTCGCGACGAGATCGTCGATCGTCGCCTGGCGCATCTCCTCGACGGTCTCGGAGACGCTGTCCTGACCCATGAAGTCGCGGCGCTGCTCGAACACGACCTTGCGCTGGTCGTTCATGACGTTGTCGTACTTGAGCACGTTCTTGCGCATGTCGAAGTTGCGCGCCTCGACCTTCTGCTGCGCCTTCTCGATCGCCTTGTTGATCCAGGGATGGATGATCGCCTCGCCCTGCTCGAGGCCGAGCTTCTGCAGCATGCCGTCCATGCGGTCCGATCCGAAGATCCGCATCAGGTCGTCCTGCAGCGACAGGAAGAATTTCGAACGGCCCGGATCGCCCTGACGACCGGAGCGGCCGCGGAGCTGGTTGTCGATGCGGCGCGATTCGTGACGCTCGGTTCCGATGATGTAGAGGCCGCCGGGCAGGTCCTTCTTGCGCCCGGCCTCCGGGTTCGCCGGCTCGCCCGACGCCAGCACCTTGGTGCGGTTCTCGGCGATCTCGGCCTTGATCGCGGCGACCTTCGCCTCGCGCTCGGGGCCGTCCGCGACGCCGGCGAGTTCCTTCTCGACACGCATCTCGACGTTGCCGCCGAGCTTGATGTCGGTTCCGCGTCCGGCCATGTTCGTGGCGATGGTGATCGCGCCCGGCACGCCGGCCTCGGCGACGATGTAGGCCTCCTGCTCGTGGAAGCGGGCGTTCAGCACCGCGAAGCGCTTGGTCACCCGTCCCTCGCGGGCGGCGGCATAGACGTCCGTGAGGGCGTTCGGGTCGGAATAGTCGAGCAGCGTGAAGCCGGCCTTCTTCAATAGCTCGGCGATCAGCTCCGACTTCTCGATCGAGCCGGTGCCCACGAGAATCGGCTGGTGGCGGGCATGCGCCGTCTCGATCTCCTCGATGATGCCGGCGTACTTCTCCTCGACGGTCCGGTAGACCTGATCGTCCTCGTCGACGCGCTCGACCTCCTTGTTGGTCGGGATGTCGACCACTTCGAGCTTGTAGATCTCGGCGAACTCGTCGGCCTCCGTCGATGCGGTGCCGGTCATGCCGGCAAGCTTGTCGTAGAGGCGGAAGAAGTTCTGGAAGGTGATCGAGGCCAGCGTCTGGTTCTCGGGCTGGATCGTCACCCGCTCCTTGGCCTCGAGGGCCTGGTGCAGGCCTTCCGAGTAGCGCCGGCCCTGCATCATGCGGCCGGTGAATTCGTCGATGATCACCACCTCGTCGTTCTTGACGATGTAGTCCTTGTCCCGCGTGAACAGCGTGTTGGCGCGCAGCGCCTGGTTCACGTGGTGGACGATGGTGACGTTGTGGCCGTCGTAGAGGTCACCGTCCTTGAGGATGCCGGCGTCGCGCAATGCGTCCTCGAGGAACTCGTTGCCCTCCTCGGTCAGCGAGACGGTGCGCTGTTTCTCGTCGAGGTCGTAATGGGCCGGAACGAGCATCGGCATCAGCTCATCGACGGCGACGTAGAGTTCCGAGCGGTCGTCGACGGGACCGGAGATGATCAGCGGTGTGCGCGCCTCGTCGATCAGGATCGAGTCGACCTCGTCCACGATCGCGAAGTTGTGCCCGCGCTGCGCGAGCTGCGACATCTCGTATTTCATGTTGTCGCGGAGGTAGTCGAAGCCGTACTCGTTGTTGGTCCCGTAGGTGATGTCGCAGGCGTAGGCATCCTTGCGCTGCTCGTCGTCGAGCCCGTGCACGATCGTGCCGACGGTCAATCCCAGGAAGCGGTAGACCTGCCCCATCCACTCCGCGTCGCGGGCGGCGAGGTAGTCGTTGACGGTGACGACGTGGACGCCCTTGCCCGACAAAGCGTTGAGATAGACCGGCAGCGTCGCGACGAGCGTCTTGCCCTCGCCGGTCTTCATCTCCGCGATACCGCCCTCGTGCAGCACCATGCCGCCGATCAGCTGAACGTCGAAGTGGCGCTGGCCGAACACGCGCTTGGCCGCCTCGCGGACGGTGGCGAAGGCCGGAACCAGGATGTCGTCGAGGCTCTTGCCGGCGGCGAGTTCCCCCTTCAGCATGTCGGTGCGGGCACGCAGCGCCTCGTCCGACAGGACCTGGATCTCGGATTCGAGCTCGTTGATCGCGGCGACGCGGGGACGATAGCCCTTCACGCGCCGGTCGTTCGACGAGCCGAAAATCTTCTTGGCGAGGGCACCGAGCATCGTGAACCTGCAAACGGGAAAGCCCGTCGGCGGTCTCCCGCAGACGGCTGGCCTTGGCTGAGTTGGCCGGGCTTATAGAGGTAAATATCGCGGGCCGCATCTAAAAGAGGCCGGCGCGCGATGGGCTGCGCAGAGGCACTTCGCCCGGCCGCGGCGGATCCGCTTCAGTTGATCTGGCAGAATCCCGCGCCGGCGCCGACGATGCGATCGGACGGGCACCACGGACCGGAGACGCGCACCGGCTGCGACGACGGTTTCGTGCGCTCCGACGCGGGCGCGACGAGGACCGGCGTCAGCGCGGCGACCGGCTCGGGCCGCTCCACTCCCGGCGATACTCGCGGCGCCGCGGCGGCGATCGGAAGCGGGATCGCAGCGGCGAGCCGCTCGATCGCGCGGGGTGGAGCAGGAGCAGAGGTCTCGGCAACGGCGCTGCCGACGCCCAAGCGAAGGCGGAACCCGCGCGCCTCGGCGGAGGAGAGCGTCACCGCGAGTGCGATGGCGGTCGTCGCCGCGCGTGCAATCGACCCGATGAGCGAAATCCTGCGCATGCGTCCCTCCGTCGATTCCGGCAGCCTGCTCCCGCGCGCGTTGACGAAAGATCAAGAAACAGAGTCAACGGCCAGGATCAGCCCGCTCGGGGCTGATTCGGACGGGCGCGTCGAGGAGACTTCGTGCCGTCGACCTGCGCCTTGCCTTTGCGCGCGACCCGAGCCACCTGTCTGGCCGAATCCCGCGGCTGCGATGCCGCTTCCTCGAAGCCTCGTTCGAGACCGCCCGGCACCGCGCCGCGCCGGATCTGGGCGAAACCGACCAGGGACGCCAACACCATGTCGAAGACCCACAACCTCCGCGGCGCGAGCGCGCTCGCCCTGGCGCTCGCGCTCAGCGGAACCGCCCTCGCACAGACGCCGACCCCGGCCGCAGCGCCCCCGTCCGTCGCGTCCTCCGTCCTGCCGTCGCCCGACAGCGTGGTGGCCAAGGTCAACGGCAACCCGATCACAGCCGGCGACATCGCGGTGGCCGCGGAGGATCCGGCGCTGTCGCTGCCTGGCGTCGACGACGCGCAGAAGAAGGGCCTTCTCGTCGACTACATGGTCGACCTGAAAGTCGGCGCGCAGGCGGCGGACGCCGCCAAGATCGGCGACACCCCCGACTTCAAGCGCAAGCTCGCCTACTTCCGCGACAAGCTTCTCCTCGACGAGTACCTCGAGCGCGAGGCGAAGAAGGCCGCGACGCCGGAAGCGGCCCATGCGCTCTACGATCAGTCCGCCAAGCTGATGAAGCCGGAGGAGGAGGTCCACGCCCGCCACATCCTCGTCGACAACGAGGCCGATGCGAAGAAGATCGCCGCGCGGATCAAGGGCGGCGAGGACTTCGCCAAGGTCGCGGCCGAGACCTCGAAGGATCCGGGCTCCAAGGCTGAGGGCGGCGACCTCGGCTGGTTCTCGAAGGATCGCATGGTCAAGGAATTCGCCGACGCCGCCTTCAAGATGCAGCCGGGGCAGGTCTCCGATCCGGTGAAGTCCCAGTTCGGCTGGCACGTGATCAAGGTCGAGGAGAAGCGCAGCAAGCCCGTCCCGACCTTCGATGAACTGAAGGAGCAGATCGATCAGGCGCTGATCCGCAAGGCGCAACAGGACCTGATCCTGAAGCTCCGCGCGGACGCAAAGGTCGAGCGCTTCGACGAAGCCGGCAAGCCGATCGCGGCGCCGGCGGCCCCCGCCGTCGAGGAGCCGAAGAAGCCCTGAGGCTCCGTCGGTCGCCGGTCGCGTTCGCGCGGCCGGCGGCTTGGCTCGGGCGATCTAGTTCGGGACGGCGAAGAGGTAGGCCGAATCGGCCGTCGTCGTCTGCGCCTCGGGCGCGATCCCGAGGGCGGCGAGCTCGTTCGTGCGCCGGCCGGAGGCCAGGATGTCGAGGACGGCGATCACGAGCCAGGGACAGGCGATACCGATAAAGAACGCCATCTCATCACCCTTGGCGACCCGGCCTGCCCGGCGTCGAGGACTCGATGATAGCCGGGCGCCGAAGCTTCGCAAGATGCCGTGGCAGTGTCAGCGGGACATCAGATCCAGCCCTGCAGCTCCCGCCGCACCACGGTCTCGATCACCGTCATCCCGAGGTCGCTGTCGTTGAGGCAGGGGATGTAGGCGAAACGCTCGCCGCCGTTGTCCTCGAAGTAGTGGCGGTTCTCGCCGTCGAGTTCTTCGAGCGTCTCCAGGCAGTCCGCGGTGAAACCCGGCGCGACGATCGCCATGCGCTTCACGCCGGATTTCGCGAGGGCCTGCACGGTCTCGTCCGTGTAGGGCTTGAGCCATTCCTCGTTCCCGAAGCGCGACTGGAAGGTGGTGCGCATCCGCTCCGTCGAGAAGCCGAGTTCCTCGCGGATCAGGCGCCCCGTCTTTACGCACTGACAGTGATAGGGGTCGCCCTTGAGCAGGTAGCTCTTCGGCACGCCGTGGAACGAGGTGAGGATCACTTCCGGCTCGAAATCGAGCTTCGCCAGTCCGGCGCGAATCGAATCGGCCATCGCGCGGATGTAGACCGGGTCGTCGTGATAGGGGGGCGAGACCCGCACGGTCGGCTGCCAGCGCATCTGCATCAGCGCCTTGAACGCCTGGTCGCAGGCGGTGGCCGAGGTCGCGGCGGCGTATTGCGGGTAGAGCGGCACCAGCAGGATGCGGTCGCAGCCCTGGTCGAGCAGCGCCTGGATGCGCAGGGAGACCTCGGGCTTGCCGTAGCGCATCGCCCAGTCGACGACGACCGTGTCGCCCATCATAGCCTGCAGCCGCTCGGCCTGGCCGCGGGTGATGGTCTTGAGCGGACCCTCGTCGCGCTCGTTGTTCCAGACGCTCGCGTAATCCTTCCCCTTGGGGCCGGGGCGCTTCGTCAGGATGATCAGGTTGAGGAGCGGCCACCAGATCAGGCGCGGCACCTCGATCACCCGGCGGTCGGACAGGAACTCCTTGAGGTAGCGGCGCATCGGCCAGTAGCTCGTCCCCTCGGGGGTGCCGAGGTTCATCAACAGCACGCCCACCCGACCCCACCGGACCGGAGGATGCTCGACCGGAAGGGTGCCGGTGCCGGCAGCGCGATGCGGCTGGGGCATGGAGACGGCCGACAGGGATGCCGGTTCGACGCGTTCGTTCATGATGAGGTTCTCGGCCATGGCGGCCGCTTCCTGTCCTTGGGTCGCCGGGCACGCAGCGACGGCGAGGCCGCACGACGGCCCCGCGGTTGTACGGAATCGGATATCTAACTAGAGCACAAAGCCTGCCGGCGAAGATCCGTCCGACGAGAGCGCGACATGAAGTCTCCCCGCTATTTCCTGAACCACTTCATGCCGTTCACCGGCTACCCCTACACGGGGGCGCCCTCGGCCTGCAATCTGTGTGGCTCGCGGGAGAGCGTCACCGTCGCGGAGACCGATCGGCGGCTGAAGACGCTGAAATCGATCGCCTGCGCCGAGTGCGGCCTGATCCGCACCGACCCGATGCCGACTCCGGCCGAGCTGGCGGATTACTACGCCCACGCCTACCGCGCCGACTACCAGCTCGCCTTCGCCGGCGGCCCGCCGCGCGTGCACCTGAAGCGCTCGGCCCGCGAGGCCGCGTTCCGTGCGGACCTGCTCGCGCCGAAGCTGGTGCCGGGCGCCCGCCTGCTCGATTTCGGCTCAGGCTCGGGCGAGTTCCTGGCTGCCGCCCGCGCGCGGGGCTGCGAGGTGATCGGCGTCGAGCCGGGCCGCGACTATTCCGCCTATGCGCGGGCGACCCACGGGGTCGAGGTGCTGGACGATGCCGCCGACGACCGATTCGCGCCGGGCACGTTCGACGTCATCACCACCCACCACGTCATGGAGCACCTGCGCGATCCGGCCGACGTGATGCAGCGCCTCAGCCGCTGGCTGAAGCCGGACGGCGTGCTCTACGCCGCGGTGCCGAACATGGCCGCCACCGGCAAGCCGCCGCACGAGCGCTTCCACTTCGCTCACGTCCACGGCTTCGTGCGCGACACCTTCGACCTCACCGCGCGCCGCGCCGGCATGGTGCCCCACCCGGCTTACTGGCGCGAGGACACGACGGTGGTCTATCGCAAGACCGACGCGCCGCCGGTCCCGATCCGTGCGCCCGGCCTGGCGAAGCGCCTCGCCGAGGAGCTGAAGCCGATGCCGGCCGCCGCCTACCTCGCCTCCGGTGCCTGGATCTGGCCGATGGTCCGCCGCAACGCCAAGGCGGTGCGCGAAACCTTCTCGAGCCGCTGAGGGCCGTCGTGCGCGCGTCACCGCCGGCGGGGTAAGTGAAGCGGCCTCCGTCGGAAAGCCGCGCCATGCCTCGTCCCAATCGTCGCCAGACCTTCGGCCTCGGGGCGGGCCTGGCCGCCGGCCTGGCGACGTCTGCCCGCGCGATCGCGCCGTCGGCGCCCGAGCCGACCCTGACGCTGCTGCTCGTGAACGACGTCTACCTGATGGGCGAGGTGGAGGGCCGCGGCGGGTTCGCGCGGCTCAATGCGATCGTGAAGTCCGAGCGCGCCCGCGGCGTCCCCGTTCTCTACGTCCATGCCGGCGACACCCTCTCGCCCTCGCTGATGTCCGGCTTCGACAAGGGCGCGCACATCGTCGACCTGCTCAACCTCGCGGCGCCGGACGTGTTCGTGCCGGGCAACCACGAGTTCGATTTCGGCCCGGCAACCTTCCTCGAACGCATGGAAGGCGCCGCCTTCCCATGCTTCGCCGCCAACCTGCGGGACGGATCGGGCCGGCCCCTCCCGGGCGTGCGCGATCGGACGATCGTGACACTCGGCGGCGTGCGCCTCGGGATCACCGGCATCGCCCTGGCTTCGACGCCGGAGAAATCCCAGAGCGGAGACCTACGCTTCGGCCCGGAGATCGAAACCCTCGCCGAGCAGGCGCAGGCGCTTCGGTCCGAGGGGGCCGACCTGGTGATCGCGGTGGCGCATACCGCGCGCCCGACCGATCTCGCGATGCTGGCCTCGGGACATGCCGACATCCTGCTGTCGGGCCACGACCACGACCTCGTGGTGCATTACGATGGTCGCGGCCTGCTCGCGGAGTCGAGCAGCGACGCCCATTACGTCACTGCGATCGATCTCTTCGCCACCGTCTCGACCGCCGGCGCCAAGCGCACCCTGTCCTGGCGCCCGAGCTTCCGCATCCACGATTCGAGCACCGTCGCGCCCGATCCCGTGACCCTGGCGCGGGTCCAGACGCTGGAGGCCGACCTGTCGCGCCGGCTCGACGTGGCCGTGGGCGAGACCGCGCGCCCGCTCGACAGCCGGATCGCCTCGGTGCGCGCCCGCGAGGCGAGCTTCGGCAACCTCGTCGCCGACGCGTTGCGTGAGGCGGTTCAGGCCGACATCGCGGTGATGAACGGCGGCGGCATCCGCGGCAACCGGCTGTACCCGGCCGGCACCGTCCTGACGCGCCGCGACATCCTCACGGAGCTTCCCTTCGGCAACACGATCGTCGCGGTGGCGATCACCGGGGCGCTGGTCCGCGCGCTGCTGGAGACGGGCCTGCGCGAGCTCGGTCGCCCGGCCGGGCGCTTCGTGCAGGTCTCGGGGCTGACCGTCCGCGTCGATCCCGAGGCGCCGGCCGGAAACAGGATCGTGTCCGTCCACGTGGGCGATGCCGGACTGGATGAGGCCCGAACCTACCGGGTCGCCTCCAACAACTTCCTCTACGACGGCGGCAACGGCTACGGCATTCTCGCGCAGGGCCGGACCCTGATCGGCGCGACCGATGGCGGGCTCGTCGCCAACGCGGTGATCGACTATGTCGCCCGCCACGCCCCGATCGCCGTGGGCGAGGGCGAGCGCATCATGATCGGCCGATGACGAAGCATTCCGTTTCCTCGGCGCTCGCCGATTTCCGCGCGACCGGATCGCCGTGGCTCGCGCTGCCGTTCTTCGCGGCGGGCGCGGCGGACCGGGTCGCCGCGCGGATCGACGCGCGGATCGCGGCCGGCGCCGCGGTGCTGCCCGCGCCCGAAACCATCTTCGCGGCCCTGGCGCTGACCCCTTTGCCCGACGTGAAGGTCGTGATCCTGGGCCAGGATCCGTACCCGACCCCGGGCGACGCCCACGGCCTCGCCTTCTCCTACGTCGGCACGCGCCGCCTGCCGGCCTCGCTCAAGGTGATCCTGGCCGAGGTGG